>CAZLBQ010000200.1:9351-10601 GCA_964557745.1 uncultured Anaerolineales bacterium | reverse complement strand
CTGGCCGGCTTCGCCCGCCACCCCAACGTCGCCGGCTTCGTCCTGGTCAGCCTGGGCTGCGAGATCAACCACCTCAGCTACCTTGTCGAGGCCCAGACCCTCTACATGCCGGGCGAGGAGCGCCGCCTGCCGCCCATGGTCATGATCCAGGAGGAGGGCGGCGTCCAGGCGACGGTCGAGGCCGGGCTGCAAGCCCTTGCCAAGCTACTCCCGGCCGCCGACCAGGCCCGCCGCTCCACCGTCGACGCGTCCCATCTCAATCTGGCCCTCCAGTGCGGTGGCAGTGACGGCTGGTCGGGCGTCACTGCCAACCCGGCGCTCGGCTACGCCTGCGACCTTCTCGTCGCCCAGGGGGGGACAGTCTGCCTGTCCGAGACGCCGGAAATCTACGGCGCGGAGCACCTGCTAACCCGCCGCGCCGTCTCGCCCGCCGTCGGTCGGAAGCTGGTCGACCGCATCCAGTGGTGGGAGCATTACACGGCGATCAATGACATGGAGATGGACAACAACCCCTCGCCGGGTAACAAGGCGGGCGGCCTGACGACCATCTACGAGAAGTCGCTGGGCGCCGTCGCCAAGGCAGGCACGACCCCGCTGGTCGATGTCTACGAGTATGCCCAACCCATCCGCCAGCGCGGCTTCGTCTACATGGACACGCCCGGCTACGACCCCGCCGCTGTGACGGGCCAGGTGGCAGGCGGCTGCAACCTGGTCGCCTTCACCACCGGGCGCGGCTCGTGCTTCGGCTTCAAGCCCGTCCCCAGCCTCAAGATCGCTACCAACTCTGAGATGTACTGCCGTATGGTCAGCGACATGGACATCGACGCCGGACGTATTCTGGGCGGCGCGAGCCTGGCCGACGTGGGGACCGAGATTTTCGAGACGCTGCTGCGCGTGGCGAGCGGCACGCCCACCAAGAGCGAAGCGCAGGGCATCGGCGAAGAGGAATTCGCCCCCTGGATTCTCGGCGCGACGATGTAATCCACCCCTCTCCTTTCTCCGTAATATCTGGCACATTACTTGCTCCGGGCAGAGCACGCGGCATCTGAGGATGACCCACGTGCGGAGGACACACTGCACAGCCAGCAGAGTCGAGAAAGGAGTGAGGGGTATGGCGGATCGAGATCGTCAATCGGCGGGACGCAAAGGGGGCGAGAGCATCAGTCGCGACCGTGAGCACATGGCGCAGATTGGTCGCAAGGGCGGCGAGAGCGTGAGCCGCAACCGCGAGCACATGGCGCAGATCGGCC
>CAZLBQ010000200.1:0-9251 GCA_964557745.1 uncultured Anaerolineales bacterium | reverse complement strand
CGCAAGGGCGGCGAGAGCGTGAGCCGCAACCGCGAGCACATGGCGCAGATCGGCCGCAAGGGCGGCGAGAGCGTGAGCCGCAACCGCGAGCACATGGCGCAGATCGGCCGCAAGGGTGGCATGGCCTCGGGCGCCACGCGCAGCGAGGCCAACGAGGACGAGGACGAGGGCCGCCAGGAGACGCTGTCCAACGGCGCGCGCTCGCGGGGTGACGGGCAAGGCCGACGGGCCGCGGCTTCGTCGCGTGGCCGCACTAGCTAAGGCCCCGCGTCTGTGACTGACACCCGCATCATAGGCCGGGCGTTCCTCAGCGTTGGCTGAGCAGGCAACGCCCGGCCTAACCTGTGCCATCTTTGCCGCCCACCCCCAATTCAGGTATAATGACAGAGTGTTCGCCACACCGCTGAGGAAGCTGCATGCGCGTGTTTGACCTCACTCTGCCCATCTCCCCGTCCTTGCCCGTCTGGCCGGGCGACCCCCCTGTGCTCATGACACGCGAGGCGTCGCTGGCGCGAGGCGACAGTTACAACCTTACGCGCATCAACCTCTCGGCCCACACGGGCACCCACATCGACGCCCCCCTGCACTACCTGCCCGACGGCGCGGCTGTTGACAATCTCCCCGTCGAGGGGCTTGTCGGCCCGGCCCTCGTCGTCGCCACCGATGCTCAACACGACCTGTCCGCCGCCGACCTCGATCGGCTGCCCATCCCTACCGGCACGTCTCGCCTGCTGCTCAAGACGCGCAATTCCCAGCGCTGGCAGGGGGCCATCCCACCCGAGTTCCCGCCCGACTTTGTCGCGCTGGACGCGTCCGCCGCCCGCTGGGTTGTGGCGCGGGGTATCCGGCTCCTGGGTGTGGATGGGCTGAGTGTCGAGGCCGTGGCTGCGGAGCCGGGTAGCCCGGTGCATACCACGCTCCTCCAGGCGGGTGTGGTCATCGTGGAGGGGCTGAACCTCAGTCAGACGCCCCCCGGCCCCTACACTCTCGCCGCGCTCCCGATGAAGCTCGTCGGCGCCGACGGCGCGCCCGCGCGGGTAGTCGCCTGGGCGGAGACTGAACCGTAACAACAGTAAACCGTGCCAGGTTGCCTCGGAGATACAGTAAGACATAAAGGGGACAAGCGTAGACAAGCCTCAACGCGACAGGAGCAACGAAATACGCGCCGCGATTGGAAAAAGGGGTACAATTCCCTTAGCAATCGTCGTGCGCTCGCACTCAAAAGGAGACGCTATGGCTCACCAACTTTCCTACCACGACGAAACTCTGATTAGCGATGTCTACGCGCGCCAGATTCTGGACTCGCGCGGCAATCCCACCCTTGAAGTCGAAGTCACGCTCGAAGGCGGCGCGCGTGGTGTAGCCGCCGTGCCCTCCGGCGCGTCCACCGGCGTCCACGAGGCCCTCGAACTGCGCGATGGCGATGCCGGCCAGTGGGGTGGCAAAGGCGTTGGCAAGGCCGTCGAGAACGTCAACCAGGAGATTGCGGCCGAACTGACGGGCTGGGACGTCCTCGACCAGAAGGGCATCGATGAGTTCCTCATCGGTCTGGACGGCACCCCCAACAAGAGCCGCCTCGGCGCCAACGCCATTCTCGGCGTGTCGCTGGCCGCCGCCCACGCGGGCGCGGACGCCCTGGGCCTGCCCCTGTACCGCTACCTGGGCGGTGTCTACAGCCACATGCTGCCCGTGCCCATGATGAACATCATGAACGGTGGCAAGCACGCCATCAACTCCACCGACTTCCAGGAGTTCATGGTCATGCCTGTTGGCGCGCTGTCCTTCAAGGAGGGCCTGCGCTGGGGCAGCGAAGTCTATCAGGCCTTGGGCAAGGTCATCAAGGGGCGTGGGTTCAGCACGACCGTCGGCGATGAAGGCGGCTACGCGCCCAGCCTGCCCAACAACGAGGCCGCCATCCAACTCATCCTGGAAGCCATCGAGAAGGCGGGCTACGAGCCGGGCCGCGACATCGCCATTGCCCTGGACCCGGCCGTCTCCGAACTGTTCGACAACGGCAAGTACAACCTGGAGCGCGAGGGTCGCGCTCTGACAAGCGCGGAGATGGTCGACTTCTGGGCCGACTGGGTGTCGCGCTACCCCATTGTCTCCCTCGAAGACGGCATGGCTGAGGACGACTGGGAGGGCTGGGGCTTGTTGCGCCAGAAGATCGGCGACAAGGTGCAACTCGTCGGCGACGACTTCCTCGTCACCAACGTCGAGCGCCTCGCCCGCGCCATCCAGGCCAATGCCGCCAACTCCATCCTCATCAAGCTCAACCAGATCGGCTCGTTGACCGAGACGCTGGCCGCCATCGAGATGGCGAAGCGCGCCGGATGGACGGCGGTCGTCTCCCACCGTTCCGGCGAGACCGAGGACACGACCATCGCCGACCTGGCCGTCGCCGTGAACGCCGGCCAGATCAAGACCGGCGCGCCGGCGCGCGGCGAGCGCACGGCCAAGTACAATCGCCTGCTCCGCATCGAGGATGAGTTGGGCGATACGGCGCGCTATCCGGGCCGCGAAGCCTTCTATAATATTCGGTCCTGACGCCAGACCTTACCACCGCCGGCGGCTGCCTCCTTCGCGTGGGAGGAGGCAGTTGTCTGTGGGTTGAACGAGAATCACCATGATCTACAAACGTCCCGCCGCGAAGCCGGGCATATACCTGGTTACGTTTGAGTTGCCCGCCCAGTTTTGGGCAGAGCGGATTTACCTCGTAGGCGACTTTAACGATTGGGATCAGGCCAAGGATCGGATGGAGCAGGACGGGCCAGATGGGAATTGGACCAAGACCGTGGAATTGGAAGCGGGCCGAGAGTACCAGTTCCGCTATCTTGCCGACGGCCAATTCTGGCACAACGACAACGCGGCCGACCGCTACGAGGACAACCAGCGCGGGTCAACCAACTCTGTCGTCGTCCTGCCGCCCCTTGACACAGACGCCTAGGCGCGCTGGTCCTGCCCGCGTCTCCCCCCAACGCCGGGCCTGCGTATCTATTTGACCAATTTTTTATCTTGCGCGCCGGACCCGTAACCTTTTGGCTACTCCCCACGTATTTAAGTGTTTGTTGCGGCCACTTGACAGATCCCCAGCCTTCCGCTATACTGTGCGGCGGCCCGGTAAGCCATTCAGCTTATCCTGACGGCCCGCCGCCTATGACAAACACTGACGACCCGCACAATTCTCGATTCCTGTCTGTCGTCGTTCATCACCGACTCGTGCGTCTGCCGACGTAAGAGGGCGTCAGCCCTTGCGCGTCGGCAGTCTCTATTTCGGGCTAGGTTGGCGAGCTTCAGGCTAAGTTCATCAGGCTCGTGCGCCCTGACAGGTTTTCAAACCCTCTCAGGGCTAGGGCAGACCCTCACGCCTGGGGATAACGCGTGAGGTTGATGCGGCCCTCCCCGGTGCTGAGGAGCCGCTGCATCACAAGGGGGACACTATGCGCTACGTTCTGTTGGCTGCTCTGTTGGCTATCGTCCTGACCTCGACTGTCTCCGCCGCCCCGGCCAATGAGGCCCGCCGCATGTTCGTGACCGGCTATCGCGCCTGTGATAACACCATCCGCTTCGTCAAGAAGTGCGACGGCATCACGGCCAGTGGCCGCCAGGCCCAATTTGGCATGGTGGCCTGTGGCTACGCCTACCCGTTTGGCACCGTGTTCGACATTCCGGGCGTCGGCATGTTCGCCTGCTATGATCGAGGCGGCGGCATCAACAACTCCATGCTCGATATCTATATGCCGCCCGGCTACATGGTGCCCGGCGGCTCACGCTGGCGCGATGTTGTAGTGCGCTACGACGTCGACCCCGCCGACGTCCTGGCCGGCCACGTCGGTGCGAGTGAGGACAGCAACGTGTACGTCGACGCGGCCGAGGATGATACCACGGTCGTCAGCGTCAGCGCCGCCGCGCCGCGCGCGCCGCAAGCCGAGAACCTGCTCGGCTACTTCGTCGCCGACATTCTGCGCGCCCACTACAAGGCCGACGTCGCGCTGATCCACAACGCGGGCCTCCAGTCCTCGTTATCTGCCGCTGAGCTGCGCGCCGAGAACGTCAAGGCCGTCGTCGGGGCCGAGCAGAAGCCCCTCAAGCTCGACATGGCAGGCCGCGACATCAAGCGCGTCATCGAGTACAGCCTGGGCCAGTCCGCTGACCTGCGCCTCAACCTGTCGGGGGTTAAGGTGGTCTACAACCCCACCGCCCCTGAGGGCAAGCGCCTGGTCAGCGTCAAGCGCGCCGACACAGGTGAGGATATTTGGGACGGCGCGATGTATCACGTCCTCCTGACCGACTCGCTTTACCTCACTGGTGGCTACACCCCGCTGTTCGAGGCAGGGCGCGGCCTCATGACGTTTGAGCCGCTGGCTGACATGGCCCGCAAGTGGCTCACCGAGCATCCCAACATGCCTCGCCCCTCGGAGGGGCGCCTCGTCACGAATTAAGACTCGTCTAGTTGAGCGCTGATGGTAGCGCCGACTCTAGTCGGTCCAGGCCGACTGGAAGTCGGCGCTACGACTTAACGGGACGATTGTTGTGGCCCCAAAGTTGCTCGGTACGCCGGACACACCACCTGGATTGTCCGCCGATAAGGAGAGACTATGAGCCACCACGATCAGCAGAGTAAACCCGACTTGAGTGACGTCAAACCACTGCGCCCGCTGGAAGAAGTCGAACAGCAGGCCTACCCCGGCATGACCCGCCGGGAGCGGAGCCTGGAGGAGCGCTCCACCGTGAGCGGGGACGACACGGACGACGTCACCACGCCTCGTGGCGCGAACGACGACAACGACGACGACCGCCTGGGCGGCATCCCCGCCGGCGCCGTCATCGCCAGCACCACGGGCGCGGCCCCTGGTACCGCCACCTCGCCCGCCCATCCCAGCTCGGCTGCGTTGCCCGTCGCTGCCGCCGCCATTGAGGAGCACGAGGACGACACGGACGACGACCTCAGCGACGAGACTGGCCTGCCCGAGCACGAGGTGCGTCGCTAGGGTCGCATTTGCATCCGGCGCTCAAATCAGCCAAACTTGGTGTAGCACACTTCGATGCGCCGCCCCGCCAATCTGTGGGGCGGCGCCCGCCAGGAGCGGTTTATGGGAAGTCCGGGGCAAGTGTTACGACGCACGCTGCGTAGTCTCTGGGAGGACATGTTCGTTCTGGTCCTCGCCAGTGCTCTGTGGGCGCTGATTGGTGTCCTGCCCACCATGCTGACCTTTGGCACGAGTGGCGCCTTGTTGGGTTTCCCTTTGGCTCTATTCCCTACCGTTATCGTCCTCCTTCTCACCTTGCCGCCTGTGACGGCCGGCCTGTTCTACCTGACCAACCGCCTGGCCCATGACCTGGTCGGCAAGGTGAGCCACGTCATCGAGGGCACGCGCCTCTACGCACGGCCGGCGTGGATTCTTGGCTTGCTCAACACCTTCATCCTGGCCGTCGCCGCCGCCAACTTCAGCTTCTACGCCAGCTTCGACGCGCCCTGGGTCGTGTTCGTCCGCGCCATCTGGGTCGCCCTGCTCATGCTCTGGGGCTACTCGCAACTGTATGTCATCCCCATGCTCATGGAGCAGAAAGAGCCGAGCGTGCGCCTGGCGCTCCGCAATAGCCTGTTCCTCGCCTTCGGCAGCCCGGCCCTGACCATCACCGTGACCCTCATGCTCGTCATTCTCGCCTTCCTGATGTTTATCTTCCTGCCCATGCTGCTGCGTATCCTGCCGGTGCTCCTCCTGCTGCCCGTCGTCATCGCCGACCTGCTCAACCAGGCCGCCGTCCAGCGGCTGAAGGCTATCCGCGGCGACAAGGATGTCGAGAGTGACGTGACGCGTTTGAGTGAATGATGCTCGAGCCGCTCTCCTACGCCATCGAGAACCTCCAGCGGGGCGCGACGTTCGCCAATTTGAGCGCAGGCGCCCGCGCCGACGCTCAGTCCAACCTGGCCGACTTCTACCTGCCCGGCGACGACTGGCGCGCCGTGCGCCGGCTTGGCTTCAGCTTCAGCCTCATCGGTCCCGGCATCGAGCGCCTCGAACCCCTTGTCACGCAGTTCTACCCGTCGCACCAGGAGACGATCTGGGGCACCGAGGGCCTGATTCTCACCCAGCGTATCTTTGTTCCCTACGAAACGTCGTACGAGCGCGCCGTGTGCTGGTTGATTGAGGTCCAGGCCGAAGGCCCCCGCGTCTTGCAGGTCGACATTGAGGTGGACATGGGGCGTGGCGAGTTGCGTCTCCAGGACGGTCTGCTGGTCGCGAACGACGGCGACGTGCCGCGCCGTGTGTGTGTCTTCGGCTCCAGTGGGCCACCGACCGCCGTCGACGTCAGCCGGCCGGGGGTCGCCCGCCTGACCTACCACATCCTCATCGAGGGCGAAGTCGAGCAGCCATTTATCCTTACGGCATCCGAGGCGGGCGAGAGCCTGGCGTGGAATGGGTTCCTGATGGTGAGCGACGTGGAGCAGACCTTCCGCCAGACGACGCGCGCCCTCACCCGGCGGCTGGCCCAGGCGCGTGTCTATACGCCCGACGCCGGCGTCAACCGCGCCCTTGTCTGGGCTGCCGTCAACGCCCTGCGCGGCCAACAACGCTACCGCGCGGGTCACGCCGTCCCCACCTGTCTGGGGAGCGCCCTGGTCGGCGTCGAGGCCGCTGCCGTCTACGCCCTGGCCGCCAACTGGCTCAGCCCAGACTTCGTCGGCCGCCTCCTGCATGGCCTGGCGGGGCAGGAATTGGCTGATACTATGTCCGCAACCTTCAACGCCCACAGCGGCGCAGCTGAAGGGCCGCCCGCGCCGACCGCGCGCGCGCTTCTCGACCTGGCCCTGGCGCGCCACCGCGCCGCCGGGGTGGCGCCGCCGGCCCACGTTGAGGAAGCGCTGGGTCTACCCCCGCCGCCGGCGGGTCTCTCCCCACTGGCTGCCCACGTCTGGCAGGTTTACCGCGAGCGGCACGCCGCGCCCGACGCCGTCTACGACACGCTCCAGCTCGCCCACACCCTCGTCGAAGACCCCCACCCGGCGGGCCTGGGCCGTGTGCCCGGCCAGTATCCCCAGCGCCTCGAAAACGTTTCTCCTGGTGAGACCCTCGATCCCGTCGTGGGCGCGCTCTTGCTCGCCCTACCCCTCGAAGGCCTCCTCGGTCTCGCGCCTGGCCCGGACGCTCTGCGCGTCGCGCCGCGCCTCCCCGCCGAGTGGAACTGGCTCGCCGCCGCCAACGTCCCTTATCGGGGCGACTCGCTGACCCTGGCCTACCACAATGGTGTCCTGCATTCAACGCTGAAGCTCACTTCGACATCGCCCGTCGAAACGTACGCGCGGGCGGCGCTCATCCCCGGCGACGTGTTCGCCGTCCTGTTCGAGCGCCCCGACGCCCGCCGCCTCTTCGCCGCCTCCGACGCCGCAACCGCGACCTTCATCCGCCTCGACGGACGGACGGTCTCGGTGCAACTCGCGGCCGGTGAGGCCACGCTGGTCGATGTATAGGAGTTAGCCATGCCTATGGAAAACTTTGATTCGCAGCGCCGTTTTGAGGATGCTCGCCGTCAGGCCACTTTCCACGATTTGATGAGTTTCCTGACGCGGCAGACCAACGCCCTTGTCCCGTTTGACGAGGTGCGCGCCCGCCTCCGCACCGCCGCCGAAATCCAGCGCGGCACCCATCTGATCCCCCTGTCCTCCATCGTCGGCAGCGTGGGCCGCTACCGCGACTTCACCCGCGAGTTCCTGCCGCGCGCCGCAACGCTCCAGGAACGCTGGCGGCGCATCGACGAAGTGGTGAATCGCCTCGAGCCCCTCCCGCCCATCGAGGTCTACAAACTGGGCGACGTTTACTTCGTCCGCGACGGCAACCACCGCGTCTCCGTCGCGCGCGCCAATGGCGCGACCCACATCGAGGCCAATGTTGCCGAGATTCCCTTAAAGGCTCCCCTCACGCCCGATATGGACGTGGACCAGATTATCATTGCCACGGAGTACGCCGATTTCCTGGACCGCACCTACCTGGACGAGTTGCGCCCGGGCGCTGAGATTATCTTCACCGCGCCGGGCCGCTACGCCGAAGTCCTCCACCACATCGACGTCCACCGCTGGTACCTGGGCATCGAGCGCGACGCCGAAGTCCCATACGACGAGGCCGTCACCAGTTGGTACGACCATGTCTACCTACCCGCCGTCGCCACCATCCACGAGTCGGGCCTGCTCAAGGACTTCCCCAAGCGCACCGAGGCCGACCTCTACCTGTGGACGATGCGCCACCTGGCCGAACTGCGCGAGCAGTACAGCGACGCCGTCGACACCCAGATGGCCGCCGCCGACCTCGCCCACCGCGCCGAGCAACCCCTCCAGCGCGTCGTGCGCGCCGTCAAAGAGCTGGTGACCGGCGACAGCGGCGATACGACACCTCTGGTGGTCGAGAAACTCGTCGACAAGCTGGCCGCCCACGAGCAGGAGATGGGTGGTCCTTATGGCGCGCCCGCCCAAGACGCCTGACCCTTTTCTAAACGTCTCTTCCAATCTCTGCCTCAGGAGGCTCCATGATTACCCGGACCGAAATCGAGCAATTGGCGAGCTTCAGCCACCCGACCGCCCCGGTGCTCTCCTTCTACCTGAACATCGACAAGGGGCGGCCCGATGAGGCCAAATGGAGTATTCGCCTCAAGAATCTGTTGAATCGGGTCGAGGAGCGGCGCGACCAGTGGGACGATACTCAGTGGGCGTCCATCACCGCCGATATGGCGCGCATTCGGAGCTACGTCCAGGACCAGCGCGTGGCCGGGGCGCGGGGCATCGCCCTCTTCGCCTCGCAAGCCGCTGGCCTCTGGCAGACCTACGCCTTCCCCAACCGCGTCGGCAACGCCGTGTACATCGACCACTCGGCCTACGTCCGTCCGCTGTTCCGCATGTTGGACCGCTACCAGCCGCAGTGTGTGACGCTCGTTAGCAAGGACCAGGGCCGCGTGTTCCTCCTGTTGGGCGACACGGGCGAGACCATCGAGGAGCGCGGTGATCTCGTCTCCGACCTGCCGCGCCGCCACGACCAGGGCGGCTGGTCGCAGGCCAACCTCCAGCGCCGGCACGACGACCTCGTCCGCCAGCACCTCAAGAAGACGGCCGATATGGTCTTTACCCTCTTCCAGCAGACGCCGTTCGAGCGCCTGCTCATCGGCGGCAACGAGACGGTCGTCGCCGAGTTCCAGGACGCCCTCCACCCCTACCTCCGCGACCGCCTGGTCAGCACCTTCAACATCCCTATCTCGGCGAC
>CAZLBQ010000199.1:0-10606 GCA_964557745.1 uncultured Anaerolineales bacterium | reverse complement strand
GACAGGAGGCGGAAGGCGCGGAAAACGTTTCTTAATAGACGGTTCCGTGCCGCGTCTTCCGCGCTGTTCCGCCACCTCCGCGCTCCAGACCTTCCCCCACCGCGTCAGCCCTGTTGGGATAGCGGCTTCGGACCGCGCCCGATTCTGGGGGGCAAGGCCCCCCAGACCCCCCAGAGAGTCAGAGACTCAGAGCGATTCAGAGGCCAGAGGCTCCAGAGATCAGAGGGTCAGAGGCCGGGGGACACCACTCGAAACCCCTGATAGCCGTACCGGAAGTCAGGATCGCCCCAGTAGCGGTACGCGCAGCGCACGCTGCTCTCATTGTTGTAGAACGCGCCCCCGCGCACCACGCGGGAGGCGCCTGTCGTGGGTCCTTGAGGAATGGCGGCGGGCGCCTCGGCGTAGTAGTCGGGCGCATACCAATCCGCGCACCACTCCCAGACGTTGCCGGCCATGTCGGCGCAGCCGTAGGGGCTGTCGCCGGCGGGCGAGTATTTTCCGACCCGGGTTGTCCCGCGCTCCTTACCCTCGGCCGTGTTGCACTTGCGCGGGTCGAACTCGGCGCCCCAGGGGTAGTGGCGTCCGTCGGTCCCCCGCGCCGCCTTCTCCCACTCGGCCTCGGTGGGCAGGCGGTAGGGCCGGCCGGTCTGCTCGCTCAACCAGGCGCAGTAGGCAAGGGCATCGTCGTAGGCGACATAGACGACGGGGTGGTCGGCCAGCGACTTAGGAAGCGCTGACCCTTTCCAATGCTTCGGCGGTGCGCAGCCGGCCGCCGCGACGAAGGCGGCGTACTCGCGGTTGGTGACCGGATAGCGGCCGATCTCGAACGCCGCCAGCTCGATGCGGCGCTGCGGCTGCTCAGACTTGAAGTAGCCGTTATCCCGCCAGGCCTTCGCCCAACTAGTGTGCTGGACTAGCCATGCGATGTCGGCGTCGCTCGTGCCGCGCAGGAAGGGGCCGGCCGGGATAGGAACGGTCTCCGGGATAGGGATGCTCGGTTGGGCGCGCCGCGCGACGGCCACGTGGGGCGGCGCGGCCTGGGTCGTCAGGGCGGGAGCGGCGGGCGTGGCAGGGGTAGCCGCATCGGTCGGCGCGGGCGCGGGGGCGACGGGAGCGGGACGCGTGGCGAGCGGCTCGGTGGCGGCGAAGAGGTCAGAGCGGTGGGCGCGCAGCCAGGCTTCCAGCCGGTCGGTCGCCTGCCGGTGCTCGACGTGGCGGAGCAGGGCGCGCACCAGGTCGTCCTTCGCCAGCCCCTCGCCATCCAGCCCCAGGTCAAAGGCAGCGTTGCGCAGCTCGGCCAGGCTGAGACGCTCGCTCAAGACCTGACGCAGCGACGCGGGCACCGGCAGCGGAACGGCGGACGGCGGGGGCGAGGCGGGCGGCGGGGCAGGTGGGTCAGCCGGGAAGGTCTCCGCTTGGCGGCGGGCCACCTCTTCGACGGTGCGGCGGATGCCCTGGGCCACGTTGGTGAAGGCCGCGTCGCGGTTCGACCAGGTGGTGATCGCCTTGGCATCGCGGGGGAGGGCCTGGAGCGCGCCAAAGGGCGCGCCCTCCCAGTCGCAGGGCTTGAGGATGATGGGGATGACCCTCGCTTCGCCGCGCGCGTGACGTTCGAGGGCGCGCGTCATCTCCTTGCCGTAGCAGTAGTCAGACTTGAGGAAGTCCTTGCTGATCAGGAGCAGGATGACGTGGGCCGTGTTGAGGTGGGCATCGATCTCGGCAGCCCACTCCTCACCCGGGACGAGCTTGCGGTCGTGCCAGGCGCTGATGAGGCCCTGGCGTTTGAGAACGCTCAGGTGGTCCTCTAGCTCCTGGCGCAGCCGCTCGTCCCGGTGGGAGTAGGAGTAGAAGATTTCGATGGTGGGGTGATCGCTGGACGCCATACGGAACACAGCCCTGGCCTGGTCTTCATGTGAGTCAAGCCAAGTATACCACCGTGTCGGCCAATGTCAACGGCGGGGAGAGAACACGGATTTCCAGAATAGGCGGATTCAGAGCCTTGTAGAGGACAGAACTAACAGAATCTACAGAATGGCGGTACAAGTCTATATTATGTAAATTCTGTTAATTCTGTCAAAAATGGGGGGCTTACTCCTTGCGCAGTTCCCAGCGCGCCAGGGACTCGACGTGGACCTCGTCGGGGCCGTCGACGAAGCGCAGCGTGCGCGACATGGCGTAGGCGAAGGCCAGGAAGAAGTCTTCGCTGAGGCCCGCGCCGCCGTGGGCCTGGATGGCGCGGTCGAGGACGCGGCACACCATGTTGGCGGCGACGACCTTGATCATGGCGATCTCGTTGCGGGCGGCCTTGGCGCCCACCTTGTCCATCATGTAGGCCGCCTTGAGCGTCAGCAGCCGCGCCTGCTCGATCTCCATGCGTGAGGTGGCGATGTCGGCTCGGATGGTTCCCTGCTCGGCCAACGGCTTGCCAAACGCGACGCGGCTCTTCACGCGGCGGCACATCGTTTCCAGGGCGCGCTCGGCGACGCCAATGGCGCGCATACAGTGGTGGATGCGGCCGGGGCCGAGGCGGCCCTGGGCGATCTCGAAGCCGCGCCCCTCGCCCAGCAGCAGGTTCGCGACGGGGACGTGGACGTTGTCGAAGCGAAGCTGGCCGTGGCCGTGGGGGGCCTCGTCGTAGCCAAAGACGGTCAGCATGCGCTCGACGACGACGCCCGGCGTGTCCATGGGGACGAGAATCATGGACTGCTGCTGGTGGCGCGGGGCCGTTGGGTCCGTCTTGCCCATGAAGATGGCGATCTGGCAGCGCGGGTCGCCCGCCCCCGTCGTCCACCACTTGCGCCCGTTGAGGATGTACTCGTCGCCGTCGCGGACGATGCTGGCCTGGATGTTGGTGGCGTCGGAGGAGGCCACATCCGGCTCGGTCATGGCGAAGCACGACCGAATCTCGCCGTCGAGGAGGGGCTTGAGCCAGCGCTCCTTCTGGGCCTCGTTGCCGTAGCGGACCAGAACTTCCATGTTGCCCGTGTCGGGCGCGGCGCAGTTGAAGACTTCGGGGGCCATGGGCGAGCGGCCCATGATCTCGCACAGCGGCGCGTATTCCAGGTTGGTCAGGCCGGGGCCATACTCGTGTTCCGGCAGGAAGAGGTTCCACAGCCCGGCGGCGCGGGCCTTGGGCTTGAGTTCCTCGATGATGGGCACGGGCTGCCAGCGGTTAGGCGAGTTGACGTGGTCGTAGTAGAGGCTCTCGTTGGGGTAGATGTACTCGTCCATGAAGGCGAGCAACTCCTTCTGGAGCTGCTTGACGCGGTCAGAGTATTCGAAGTCCATGAGCTTCCCTTTCAACTAACGGTACGACCACAGCGCGGGGTCGTCCAGGTGGGGGACGGTGTTGAAGCTGTCGAGGGTGACGCGGTCGCGGGCGAAAACGATGTCGGTCAGGGAGGCGTTGCGGATGCGCCAGTTGAGGTCGAGGGCGACGGCCTCCGGGGCCTGGGTCGCCAACTGGACGGCGATGGCGATGGGGCCGCCCGACGTGAAGACGGCCACGCGCCGCCCACCCTGCTCGGCCCTCAGGATACCCCGCCAGGCGGCGTGGACGCGGTCGTGGAAGGCGCGCCAGGTCTCGACCGCCCCGCTGTCCACCGCGCCGCGCTGCCACTCGCTCATGACGGCCTCGAACAAGCGGTGGTAGTGGCGACTGCGGTCGGGATGGTCGCGGTACTCGGCCTCAGCGACCGCCAGGCGGCGGATGCGCTCGTCGCGCTCAACCAGGGCGGGCAGGCACGCGGCCAGCACGCCGTCGCCGTCGTACTCGTCCAGGCCCGGCACGACGGTCGGCGTCGGCCAGGGGCAGCCCGCCTCCTCCATCACGTCGGCGACGCGGCGCGCCGTGGCTTGCTGGCGGCGGCGCGGCCCAACGTAGACGGCGTCGAACGGGACGCCAGAGCGCAGCCAATAGCGGCCCAGGCAGCGCGACTGCTCCTCGCCAAGGGGCGACAGGACGTCGTAGTCGGCGGCGAACAGCGAGGCCTGGCCGTGGCGGACGAGGACCAACTGGCTCATGCTAGTCTCGCACGAGAATCACGAACGGCATGTTGTCGCTGGGGCGGGTGAAGGTCTGCACGGGGCGGAAACCGGCGGCCGCCCACACCCGCTGGGCGCGCTGGTTGAACACGGCGATTGTAACACGAAACGGGGCAGGGGGGAAAGTCTGGGCGGCGAAGGCCAGGACGGCAGCGACGAAGCGCCCGCCGAGGCCGTGGCCCGTCAGGTCGGGCCGCACGCCGAGGCCGATGTCGAGGGCCGAGTGGGTGTAGTCACCGCCGGGGACCTGAGCGTCCGCGCCGAAGCAGCAATAGGCGACCAGATCGCCCGCCGCGTCAAGCAGCGCATAGTACTGATTGGCGGGGTCGGCGAGGAACCTGACAAGGTCGGCGGCGGCGCCCGTCATAGTGAGGTTGTAGAGGTCGTAGGGCGGGGAATAGCGCCACGCGAGCATGGCTCGCGCGGCGCTATCGTCTAGCGGCTGAAAGTGGAGCGGCTCCAGCCCGGACACCTGGGTCACGCTTCCGGTGCCGGAACCACGCCGACCGGCGCGGCGGGCGCAGGGCTGACGCCCGTGCGGCGGAAGGAGCGCAGGGCCAGCAGCAGGGCCAGGACGCAGCAGGCGGCGCTGACGAAGAAGGCGATGCCCGGAATCTCGACCGACGCGTGCCCGCCTGTGAAGTGCCCAAACAGGCTGGTCATCAAGATGGGGCCGAAGATGCCCGTCAAGCTGAACAGGCTGGCGACCGCCCCCTGGACAGAACCCTGCTCATTGGGCGGGACCTGGCGCGAGATGAGGCCCTGGGCGGCGGGCTGGGTCATGAAGCCCAACGCCGTGCCGATCATGACGGCGTACAGCATCCACCCCTGGGTGGCAAGGGCGTACAGGACGAAGCCCAGGGCGTTGAAGGCCAAGCCGATGATGACGGCGCGGCGTTCGCCCAGCTTGGGGATGAGGGAGCCAATCACCACCCCTTGCATGACGATGAGCGAGATGCCGAACGCGGCCAGCGAGAGGCCAGTCTGGAGGGTAGACCAGTCGAAGCAATAGGTGGTGTACAGCAACCAGGTGCTTCGCATGCCCTGCTGCGCCAGGCTGTTGGCGACAAGCATGCCGGTCAGGCCCAGGACGACGGGATAGCGGCCCAGCGCCTTGAGCGAGCCGACCGCATTGGCGCGCGCCCAGGAGAAGGGGCGGCGGTTTTCCGGCTGGAGGGACTCGGGCAGGACGAAGAAGCCGTACAGCCAGTTGAGCAGGGTCAGCGCTGCCGCGACGAGGAAGGGCACGCGCGGCCCCCAGGTACCGGCCAGACCGCCGAGGGCGGGACCGACGATGAAGCCGAGGCCGAACGCCGCTCCGACCAGGCCGAAGTTCTGGGCGCGCTGGTGAGGCGGGCTGACGTCGGCGATGTAGGCGTTGGCGACGGTGAAGCTGGCGGCGGTGATGCCAGCGATGACGCGGCCGACAAAGAGCCAGGCCAGGTTGGGGGCCAGGGCCATCAGGATGTAGTCGACGCCCGCGCCGAAGAGGGAGAGCAGGATGATGGGGCGACGGCCAAAGCGGTCACTGAGGCTACCGAGAACGGGGGCGAACAGGAACTGCATGGCGGCGAAGACAGCGACGAAGACGCCGAAGTACGTGGACGCGGAGCTGACATCGCCGCCCGCCAGTTCCTGCACCAGATGGGGCAGGATGGGGATGATGATGCCCAGTCCCAGCACGTCGATGAGGATGGTGACGAAGATAAACACTAAACCGGCTTGACGATTCCGCATGGCGCCTCCCTCACGCTGGGTGGTGTCTCGACAACTTCTCTTTAGTTGCCTGGTGTGGGGGCGATATTACGCCGATTAGGTCATCCGTGCGGATGATTGGGGGACCGTCCATTTGGGCGGTGAGGGCGAGGAGCAGAAGAAAATGGAGGTGGGGGTTTTAGCGGCTGCGCCGCCAAAACCCCCACCTGATTAAGTGCTCCCTCTTACCCGAAGACGGTCACCATGCCGCCGCGCTCGGACATGGGGACGTAGTCGCGCTCGGGCGCGCCGAGGTAGATCTGCTGCGGGCGGGCGATCTTCTGCTCTGGGTCGGTGAGGCTCTCCAGCCACTGGGCCAGCCATCCCGACGTGCGCGGGATGGCGAACAGGACGGTGAACATGTCGAGCGGGAAGCCCATAGCCTGGTAGATGAGGCCGGAGTAGAAGTCGACGTTCGGGTAGAGCTTGCGCTTGACGAAGTACTCGTCCTCGAGGGCGATGCGCTCGAGTTCGAGGGCGATATCGAGCAAGGGGTTCTTGCCGGTGACCTCGAACACCTCGTAGGCGATGCGCTTAACGATCTTGGCGCGTGGGTCGTAGTTCTTGTAGACGCGGTGGCCAAAGCCCATCAGGCGAAACTCGCCGGACTTGACGCGCTCGATGTACTGCGGGACGCGGTCCTTGGAGCCGATCTCCATCAACATGCGCAGTACGGCCTCGTTGGCGCCGCCGTGCAGCGGGCCGTAGAGGGCCGCCGCCGCGCCGGCGACGGCCGAGTATGGGTCAACGTGGGAGCTACCAATGCCGCGCATGGCGTTGGTCGAGCAGTTCTGCTCGTGGTCCGCGTGCAGGATGAAGATGATGTCCAGCGCGCGCTCCAGGACGGGGTGCGGCCGGTACTTGTCGGTCATCTTGGCCATCATGTTGAGGAAGTTGGCCGTATAGCTCATGTCGTTATCGGGGTAAATGTACGGCTTGCCGGTGCTATGGCGATAGGCGAACGCGGCGACAGTCGGCACCTTGGCGATGAGGCGGATGACCTGCTTCTGGCGGACGGCGGCATCGAAGATGTTCTTGGACTCGGGGTAGAAGGTCGACATGGCCCCGATGGTGGCGATGAGCATGCCCATCGGGTGAGCGTCGTGGTGGAAACCGTCCATGAACTTCTTGATGTTCTCGTGGATGAAGGTGTGGTAGGTAATCTCGTGCGTCCACTCGTCCAGTTCGTGCTTCGATGGCAACTGACCGTGGATGAGCAGGTACGACACCTCTAGGAACGTGCTCTGCTCCGCGAGCTGCTCGATGGGATAGCCGCGATAGCGCAGGATGCCCTGGTCGCCGTCGATGTACGTGATCTGGCTCTTGCACGACGCCGTGTTCATGAAAGCGGGATCGTAGCTGAGCAGGCCGAAGTCATCGTCATCGGTCTTGATCTTGCGTAGGTCCACGGCGCGGATGGCGCCGTTCTCGATGGGGATCTCGTACTGCTTGCCGGTCCTGTTGTCGGTGACGGTGAGGGTATCGGACATAGGAGCCTCCACTGGGCGATCGGGTGATGTGTACACGCTCAGAGCACAAGTTCGGCCATAACACGCAAGGCGTCCACCGAGTGAACGCCGCAGATAAGGGTGGTGATACCGGCGGCGCGCCAGGCGTCGAGCCGCTCGGCGATACGCTCGCGTGGGCCGCACAGAGCGACCTCGTCGACGAGGGCGTCAGGGACGGCAAGCATCGCCTCGGTCTTCTGACCACTGAGATATAAATCCTGAATCTTGTTGGCCGCCTCTTCATACCCATAGCGGACGGCCAGCTCGTGATAGAAGTTCTTGCCGCGCGCGCCCATACCGCCGATGTAGAGGGCCAGCATGGGCTTGACGAGCCAGCGGCAATTGTCGACGTTGTCGCCCAGCACGACCTGGACCGTCGGAGCGATGTCGAAGTGGTCGAGGCTCTTGCCGCCGCCCGCGCGGGCGAAGCCCTCGGTGAGCGACGGGCGGAAGACGTCCATGCGCTCAGGTGAGAAGAAGATGGGCAGCCAGCCGTCGGCGATCTCGGCGGCCAGGGCAATGTTCTTGGGGCCGATGGCCGCCAGGTAGATCGGGATGTCCGGGCGCAGCGGCGTGATGATGAGCTTGAGCGGCTTGCCCAGCCCTGTCCCGCCCTCGATCGGGATGGTGTAGTACTCGCCGTGGTGCTGGACGGGCTTGTCGCGGCGGAGAACGGCGCGCACGATCTCGACGTACTCGCGGGTGCGCCGCAGCGGGTTGCCGTAGGCGACGCCGTGCCAGCCCTCGACGACCTGCGGGCCGGATGCCCCCAGGCCCAGCAGGACACGCCCGCCGCTCAGAATGTCGAGCGTCGCGGCGGTCATGGCGGTCACGACCGGGGCGCGGGCGGTCATCTGGAGGATGGCCGTGCCGACGTGGATGCGCTCGGTGCGCGCGGCGAGCCAGGTGAGCGGGGTGACGGCGTCGGAGCCGTAGGCCTCGGCAGTCCACACCGAGTGGAAGCCGAGACGGTCGGCCTCCTGGGTCAGGGCCAACTGTTCGGCCGGCCCAACGCCCGCGCCCCAGTAGCCCAGGTTGAGTCCTAGTCGCATACAAGCCTCGCTATGAGAGCCACGCCGACGCCCGCTCCTGCGTCTCGGCCCAGTGCAACTGGCGCACCAGGGCTTTGGTAGGGGGGACGGCGGCAGGGTTGACGCTCAAGGTGTCCACGCCCAGGCCAACGAGGAGGGGGATGGCATGAGCATCGGACCCCATCTCGCCACACACGCTGACGGTGCGCCCCATCTCGTGGGCGGCGCGGACGACGCGGTCAATCTGGCGCAGGATGGCCGGGTGGACGGCCTGGCCCAGGGCGCTGACGGCCGGGTTGCCCCGATCGACGGCAAAGGTGTACTGCACCAGATCGTTGGTGCCCAGGCTGAAGAAGTCGGCCTCGGCGGCCAACGCGTCGGCGGTGAGGGCGGCAGCCGGAATCTCGACCATGATGCCAACGTCGAGTTGGCGGCCAAAGGGTGTGCCCACCGCCTCCAACTCGGCGCGGGCTTGCGCTAGCTGCGCCTTCGCCTGGACCAACTCCTCCAGCGTGGCAATCATGGGGAACATGAGCTTGAGCGGGAAGTCGGCGGCGACGCGCAGGATAGCGCGCAACTGAGTGCGAAAGAGGTCAGGGTGCGCCAGGCAGAGCCGGATGGCGCGCTGGCCGAGGAAGGGGTTGTCTTCGGCGGGCAGATCGAGGTACGGCGCAGGCTTGTCGCCGCCGATGTCGAGGGTGCGCACCGTGACCGGGCGGCCGCGTAGCGCCTCGGCGACGGCGCGGTAGGCCTGGACCTGTTCCTCCTCACTCGGTGGGGTGGCGCGGTCGAGGAAGAGAAACTCGGTGCGGAGCAGACCGACGCCCTCGGCCCCGCACTCGTAGGCGCGGCGGGCGGCGACGGCGTCGCCGACGTTAGCCCAGACGTTGACGGGGCGCCCGTCGATAGTCAGGGCAGGCAGGCCCGCCTGGGCCAGGGCCGCAGCGCGGGCGTTTAGCTCGCGCTGTTGCTGTTCCTGGTAGCGGGCGAGGGTCGCCTCGTCCGGGTCGACCCATACCTGGCCTGTCGTGCCATCGACGACGAGCGGAGTCGCCTCCTTGACGTGGAGGATGGCTTCACCCAGGCCGACGACGGCCGGGACACCAAGGGTCCGGGCCAGGATGGCGGTGTGGGAAGTCGCGCCGCCCAAAGCGGTGGCGATACCCAACACCTGGGCTGGGTCCAACTGCGCCGTCTCGCTAGGCGTAAGGTCGCGGGCAATGAGGATGCTGGGCGTCGTCAGCGTTGGGCGCGGCGCGGTGGGGCCAGCCAGCACGCCCAGGACACGGCTGCACACGTCGCGCACGTCCACGGCGCGCTGGCGCAGCACATCGTCGTCCATGCCTTCGAGTTGGCGCGCCAGATCCTCGGCCGCGTCGAAGAGCGCCGCCTCGGCGTTCAAGCGCCGCGCCTGGATCAGGGCGCGGGCGGCGTCGAGCAGGGCGGGGTCAGCCAGGATTTGCTGGTGGGCCGCGAAGATTTGCGCCTCAGCGCGGCCGACGCGGCGCTCGGTGCGCTCGGCGAGGGCCGCCAGGTCACGCTGGGCCTGGGCCAGGGCCGCTTCAAGACGCGGCCACTCGGCCGCTGGGTCGTCCAACGTATAGCGGGCCGGCTGGACAGGACCAGCGCGGTAGAGATAGGCTGGGCCGACGGCGATGCCGGGCGAGGCCGAGATGCCCTGGGCGGGGGCCAGGGACACGGGGGCGGCTGAGGGAGCCGGGGCAGGCGACGGTACGGCCGGTGAGGGAGGCGGCGCCACCGCCGCGCCGGCGGCTTGGGGCGGCCCGGCCCCTAACTCCTCGCCAAAGCCGGCCTCGACCAACTCGCGCAGGGCGGCGAGCGCAGCCGCGGCCTGCGGTCCCCCGGCGGTGACGCCCAGCCGGTCACCCAGCCGCGCGTTAAGGCCGAGCAGGCCGAACATGCTCTTGCCGTCGACCGGCCCCTTATCCCGGCTGAGGTTACGGACGCGCACGTCGGCGTCGAAGCGGCCCGCGGTCTGGACAAGCTCCTTCGCCGGGCGTAGGTGGAGGCCGATGCGGTTGGGGACGGTCAGGACCAGCTCGGGCAGAGCCGACACCGGGGTGGCCTCAGCCATTGACACCACCGTCGGCGCGTCGTCCGTCGTCACCTTCGGCGCGCTCAACGCGCCGCGCGCGGCGGCGGCGACGACGTCCAGCGGCTCACCCAGTGCCGCCAGGGTCGCCGCGGCCACGGCGCCTTCGACGAGGGGCGCGTTGCTGAGGCGAACGCGGGCGCGGCGCGCCTCGT
>CAZLBQ010000198.1:0-10632 GCA_964557745.1 uncultured Anaerolineales bacterium | reverse complement strand
CGAGGGATACTTCATCTTCAGCAACCTCAACCCGTGCCTGGTGTACGAGTTGAAGCTGGTGGTGGGGACCACGACGACGGTGACGTCAGGCGTCCTGGCCGGGGCGAGCCTGATTCAGTCGGGCGCGAACGCCGGGCTGGCGCAGCTGTACACCATCAGCGACGCCACGGGCGCCATCTGCGACGTCCAGCCCGACCCGCCGTGATCGGAGTGCGGAGTACTGAGTACCGAGTGCTGAGTAGGGAGTACTGAGTACTAAGACCCACAATGGTCAGTGGAGGGCAGAGCAATCTGCCCTCCACTTTTTGCTTGCCCCGGCCGCCTGCTTGCATACCTTTAGGGCTGTTTGATATAATTGTCAAAAGCCTAAGGAGCGCCCCTGTGAAGAAGGCCAAAAGACTGTGGGCCGTCCTGCTTTTGGCTGCGGTGACGGCGTGTACGCGACAGGAGCTACCCGGCCTAGCTACAGCGCCGCCGTCCCTGATGGCGACAATCGCTTCAACACCCGCACCCTTGAATGTCACCCCGCTGGCTGTCCTCGCGCCGACCGTCAGCCCCACGAGCGCCCCCGCTCCGAGGGCGACCATGCCCGCGCCCAGGGTGAGCGGTAACATCGTCCGCATCAATACGCCCTTTGGCCTCTACCCCAATACACTTGACCCTCAACAAGTCGCGTTTGTCAACGAGATTGGCGTGGTGGGGATGATCTACGAGGGTCTGCTGCGGCTAAACACCGATCTCACGCTGGCTCCGGGCGCAGCGGAGCGTTGGCAAGTTTCTAATGATGGTCTGACGTACACCTTCACCCTGCGAGCAGGCCTGAAGTACAGCGATGGTCAGCCCCTCACGGCCAGGAACTTTGAGTATGCTCTGAAGCGCGCTGTCGATCCCCTCCTGGCGACGCCTATTCAAGCCGGCCTGTTCATGATAGCGGGAGCGGAAGCCTACGGAACCGCCGACGCGAAGGCGACATCGACGGAGCAATTGCAGAAGTTGCGTGATGCGGTAGGGGTCAAGGCGCGCGACGATACGACACTCGACGTCCGTCTGGTCAAGCCCGCCGCTTACTTCCCTTATCTCGCTACCTTCTACAATAGCTCTTATCCTGCCCGTCAGGACATTATCGAGCGAGCTGGCGATACATGGTGGACCCGAGCCGAGAACCTGGTCGGTAACGGTCCGTTCATGGTCAAGGAACTGCGGGAGAAGGAACGCATTGTCCTGGTCCCCAACCCTCACTGGCGCGGGCCGCATCCCGCTGCCGACCAGGTCGTGTACCGCTTCCTCAGTGACACGAAAACCGCGTTCGAGGCCTACAAGAGCGGCGAGTTGGACCTTATCAACCTTGAAGCTGAAGACCTGGTCGAGGTTGAGCGCGACGCGGCGCTGCGCCAGGAGGTCCTCCAGGCGCCTGGCTCGTGTACTCAAGGCCTGGCCTTCAACCTGACAAAGCCACCCTTTGACCAACGCGACGTCCGCCTGGCCTTTGCCAAAGCGGTGGACCGGACCGCCTGGGCGCGGGACGTGTGGAGTGGGACGGCCAGCCCAGCCCTGGCCTGGCTGCCTGACGGCATCCCTGGAGCCAACCCGAACGCCGGCTCGATCCAGGCTTTTGACTCGGCGGCTGCTCGCGCGCTCCTCGCTCAGTCTGGCTACCTCAATGGGCCAGGGTTGCCCGAAATCAAATTGACCTTCCCCTCGACATCTCGTGACAAGATTCGCCACGAGTTTCTGGCCGCTCAGTTCCAGCGCAACCTGGGCATCACTGTCGCCCTCGATCCCATTGAACCCCAGACGCTCGTGGGACTGGAAAGGAGCGCCACGACTTTTCCGGCCCTCAGCCTGTTTGGCTGGTGCACCGACTACCCCGACCCCCAGAACTGGTTGTCGCTGGTCTGGCGCTCGACGGCCTTAGCGCAGGTGATGGGCTACCAAAACCAGGCCCTAGACCGCCTGTTGGATGCAGCCGACGCCGAGCAGAACACGGCCAGGCGGCTGGAGCTATATCAGCAGGCGGAGAAGATTGTCCTGACCGACGATGTAGCGTTCGCGCCGCTGCACCACCCAAAGCATGTCTATTTGGTCAAGCCCACCGTCAGCCACGGAAGAGTGACGCCGGTGGATTGGATCTTCCCTGGCTGGTTCGAGCCCTGGCAACTGAGCCGCACCCCCTAGTCTGAGAGGCTTCCTATCGCTCTAACGCGTACCCTATGGCCTGGTCGAGCGGCATCTGTTGGCCCTCCGCCCACGCCCGCTCAAAGGTCGCGGCGTCGAGGTCAGCGCCAACCGCAGCCGCCCGCCGCTCGATCTCCAGTCGTCCTTCCCACGGCCAATTGAAGATGATGGCATGAGCCAGAGAACTAGCGGCTCCAGTGAGCCGGACGGCCCGCTCTGGCTGGCCGCCTGCCGCAGCCACCTCAGCGCAGGTTGTCAGGGACAGGGCAAGCCCCTCTTGGTCCCCGATCTCCCACCACAGCCTTAGACTTTGCATCAATAGTCTTCTCGCCTGTGCCATGTCACCCTGATGCCAAGCGACTCTGCCTCGCTCGCCCAGCGCCAGGGCCACACACTCCCGAAGGCCCGCCTCCTGGGCTACCATTAAGGCCTCGTCCAGCATCTCTGCGGCCTGTGTATAGTGGCTCTGGACGGTCAGCGCTCTCCCCAATCCACACAGCGCCTGGGCCAGGAACGCCTGTTCCCCAACCTCCCGTTGGAGAGCAAGGGCGGCGGCGTACCGAGCGGCTGCCTCAACGTAGTTACCTTGTTGACAGGCGACCTCACCTAGCAGGAGGAGTGGCAGGCTCAGGGCGCTCCTGTTGCCAGCTCGCTCCAGCTGGGCCAGGCTTTGCTGGAATAGAGGATGGGCCGCGGCCGGGTTGCCTGCCGCCTTCATCACCCGCCCCAGGCCGAAGAGGGCAAAGCCCAGCCCATACGGGTCACTAAGCGTGCGGAAAAGAGAGATACTCTCCTCCGTCACGCGCTGGGCGGTGGTCAGATCGCCCAGGTTATGCGTCACGAAGCCCAGGTGGACGAGGGCATAGGCCAGACCTCGTTGGTTTCCCACCTCTCGCCACAGGCTTACGCTCTGTTCCAGCAGGCGACGAGACACCAATAGATCAAACTTGACATTGGCAAGCATACCCGCTGCATAGAGCGCTGCGGCGCGCGCCGCTGGGCTGACCTGTCCAGCAGAGAGGCCCAGGGCTTCGTCCAACCAGCCTCGTCCCTCGTCGAACAGGCTTTGCTGGAGCCAGAATTGGGCCAGTGCGCTACCCAGTCGCAACGCGGTTTCGGTGTCCTGCGTGTCTATAGACCAGCGGAGCGCCGCGCGGAGGTTATCAAGCTCGGCTCCCAGGCGCGCCTGCCACACCTCAGGTTGTGCCCCCACCAATTCTGGCTCGGCGGCCTCAGCGAGCTGGAGGAAGAAGCGGGCCTGCTGACACCGCAGGCTGTGCGCCTCCCCACCCTCCTCCAGCCGCTCCAGCGCATACTCGCGGATGGTTTCGAGCATACCGAAGCGGGGTTCCCCTCGACTGTCACTCGTCTGATAGACGAGGCTCTTGTCGATGAGCCACTCTAATCCGTCCAGCATGTCGTAGGGAGCGAGGGAGGCCGCGTCCCCCGCGATGACACATACCGTCTCCGCTGCCTCCAGACTACAGCCACCTCTAAAGACCGCCAGCCGCCGCAGGAGTCTCTGCTCCTTCGGGTCAAGGAGGTCGTAGCTCCAGGCAATGGTGGCGCGAAGCGTCTGGTGTCGGGTAGGGACGCCTGGAGCGGCTGTCTTCAGGAGCCGTAGCGGTCTATGACCTGCGATACCGTCCAAGCGGGCCAGCATTTGCTCCGGGGTCATCAGCCGCATCCGCGCGGCGGCCAACTCTAGAGCCAGCGGTAGTCCGTCTAGCCGGTGGCACACTTGGGCGATGACGGGGGCATTTGACAAGGTCAGGCTGAAATCGGGCTTGACGGCCACCGCTCGCTGGGAGAACAGACGCACGGACGGGGATTGGGCGACGCGGGCAGCGTACACTCTTAGCGCGGTCTCGGAAGCAGCGCTCGTTTGGGTAGGCCGGGGCAGGTCGGGCAGTGACAAGGGTGGGAGCGGGAAGTCGTGCTCGGAAGGGAGGTGAAGCGCGTGGCGGCTGGTGACGAGCAGGGTCAATTTGGGGAGGGACATCACTAGATCGGCAATGACTGGCCCCGCGCTGACCACCGTCTCGAAGTTGTCGAGGAGCAAAAGCACGCGTTTCTCGCGTAGATATGTCTTAAGCGCATCAAGCAAGGGTCGCCCACCCTGGTCCCGAATATCGAGCGCCCGCGCGATGGTCGAGACGACGAGGCCGGGGTCGGTGAGGGGCGCTAGATTGACGAAGTGCACACCATCAGGGAAGGCGTCGCGTAGCTCGGCCGCGATCTGCAACGCTAGCCTGGTCTTGCCCGTCCCGCCGGGGCCGGTGAGCGTCACCAGGCGTGCGCGCGAAGCTGTTAGGAGATCACGGAGGGCGGCCAACTCAGGCTCACGACCGATCAGAGGCGTATCTGGCAGAGGCAGGTTGGATGGGACGGGGGGCGGCGTGGGCAGTGGGGGTGTGGCAACAGGGAGTGAAGGCATGGTAGCTTGATCGCGGGCGAAGCGGAGGAATGCCTCGCGCTCGTCAGGCTGGATCTCCAGCGCCTCAACCAGCCGCTGCGCGAATTGCTGAGACGCGCGTACCTCGTCCGCCTCGACCTTTCGTACCGTCTCCCAGGAATAGCCGAGGCGCTCGGCGAGCTGTTTCTGGCTCCAACCTAACCCGCGCCGCCGCCGCTTGAGCCACTGGCCGAAAGACATCTCCCTCTCCACGAGTCTCTCCTCCACTGGCGATACGCTGTATCTGGCCTCCTCGAGAAGCCCTCACGATTTTTACCAGTTTCCTTACCACTAACTGGGAAGAACGCCTGGCGCGCTTGTTGTTTAATATGGCTACCACAACCAACCACTAACAGAACACCTGGCAGAAAGGAATAGCGCCATGCCGCTCCGCTCCGCTCTCTTCGCTCTCCTGTTCGTTCTGTTGACCCTTGTATTCACTGCGCCGGTCGGCGCGACTCCGCCGATCAGTCAGACCTTCGCTCTTGATGCGACCTTCCCGGCGACGAAGGCCGATGGCAGTCCGGTGTGTAACTTTGAGGTGCTGGCGCACCTGGAAGGAACCGTCACTGTCAGCACGCACTTCAACCAGGCCGGCCAGCCGACGTTCGAGCTGTCACGGTTTACTCCCATCACTGTCACCCTCATGAATCCGACGACGGGCGTCTCCCTGATCACCCGCGCCACCATCATTGACAAGGTCACCTATGATAGCAACGGATCGTTCACCGCCGCCCAGATGGGGTTGACCGGGATGATCCATCTGCCGGGACAAGGGTTTATTCTGCTCGACGTGGGCCGGGTCGTCGTCGACGAGAACAACACGGTTATTTTTGCGGCGGGGCCTCATACCCTCGCTGGTGACACGGGAGAACTATGCGCCGCGCTTGCCTCCCCCTGAAACGTGGCCGTCGAGAAGCCTACCTCAGGTAAACACACCATCCGCTATGTCTTTCACCTGCAACAGTCGGTGAACAGCAGCGAGCAGGCATACCCCGCTGGCGTCTACGATGTGACCTGGCGCACGAACTTCCTCGTCACGCCCTGACCTCCTGCCCAAATTCCCGCATCAACTGGCCGAAGAAGCGGATGTGGTCGTAGAGGTCGGCCAGGCGGATGTTCTCGTCGGGGGCGTGGACATTGGAGCCGCTGTAGCCGCAGCCGGCCGACACGGCCGGGATGCCCAGCCGGTCGCACAGGTGGTACATCGGCCCACTGCCCGCCATGTTGGGGTAGACGACGGGCTTGACGCCGTAGACCGTCTCGGCCGCACGCCGCGCCGCCAGAGCCACCCGCGAGTCGACCGGGCTGCGGGCGGGCGGCTCGCCGCCCAGCTCGATGATCTCGATGTCGTGGAAGCCGCGTCGGTCTAGGTGCGCCCGCAGCAGGTCCACCACGAGGTTGGGCTGCAAGTTTGGCACGAGGCGGAAGTCGACCTTCGCCAGGGCCTGGGCGGGCAGGACCGTCTTGCTTCCCTCGCCCGTGTAGCCGCTGTCCAGGCCGCAGAGGGTACACGTCGGCGTGAACAGGTTTTTGTAGACGGCCTCCCAGCCCGACACGTCGTTGATGAAGCTGTCGATGCCGAAGTTCTGCTTGAGCAGGTCTTCCTCGAACGGGATGCCCCGCGCCGCCTCGATGGCTTCCGGCGGGGGCGGGGCGACGTGGTCGAGATAGCCGTCGATGGTGATCTCGTCGCGCTCGTTCTTGAGCGTGCTGAGCGCCCAGACCAGCCGCCACGCCGCGTTGGGGACGATGGTCGCGTTGGCCGAGTGGAGGTCCCGCGGCATATAGCGCAGGCGCAACTCGACGTACATGATGCCCTTCAGGCCGCACGACAGGACGGGCCGCTCCGCCACGTCCTTCGACCCCGCCTCCCACAGGCAGCCGTCCGAGCCGCGCAGCAGGTCGGCGTGCTCATCGACGAAGTGCTCCAGGTTGACCGAGCCGATTTCCTCTTCCCCCTCAATGACCCAGCGCAGCCGTACCGGCAGCTCACCCATGGTCGCCAGCCACGCCTCGACGGCCTGGATGCGGGCCAGCGTGTTGCCCTTGTTGTCAGCGACGCCGCGCGCGTAGAGCTTGCCGTCGCGCACCGTCGGCTCGAACGCGGGCGTCGTCCACAGGTGCAGCGGCTCCGGCGGCTGGACGTCGTAGTGGTCGTAGATCATCAGGATGGGACCGCGCTCGCCTAGCTCACCGTAGACGACCGGCGCGCCTGGCGTCTCGATGAGCCGCGCCGACGCGCCCAGCGTCGCCAGCCGCGCCCGCACCATCTCCGCCGTCTCGCGCAGCCCGACGCCCTGCGCGGCGATGCTCGGCTGCCGCGCCAGGTCGCTCAACTCCTGCACAAACCGCTCTTTGTGCGCCTCGACATAAGCATAGAAGAGGTCCATAGGGTTGCTCCTGAGATTAGAACTCGAATACCTCGGCGACGGGCAGGGAGATGCCGGGAATGACATTCTCGCCGCTGAGCGTGTCGCCCGCGGTGGCGCGTAACACCTGGGCTGAGCCATCGGGGCGGTAGACAGTGACGGTGCGCGTGCGCGGCTCGACCAGCCACACGAGCTGCGCGCCAAAGTGCAGGTACTCCTGGACTTTCTCGACCAGGTCGGCGGCGCTGTCGTTGGGCGACACGATCTCGACCGCCAGGTCCGGCGCGAAGGGAACATAGCCCTTCGCCAACTCGTCGCGGGTCAGGCGGTCGCGGCGGATGAAGGCGATGTCGGGCGCGCGCACCAGGTCAGGGTCACGGGTCAGGATGAAGCCAGTCTCGGTGACGACCCAGCCAAGCGCGGCTGGGCGTACGACGTCACGTAGTTCGGAAGCAAGGTTGACAGCGACGCCGCCATGTTCACCAGCGACGGGTGGCATAGGGACGAGTTCTCCTCTGACTAGTTCATAACGCCGGTCGTCGTGGGGTAAGCGCAGCAAGTCCTCGGCGGTCATTACCTGCGTGGTAGATGTTAACATAATAACCTTAGTCCTCTTTTGCACCTGACTTACCGAGTTCACTCTTCAGGTTGCCCAGCCGCAGCAGCAGGTTCCAGGCGCTCAGGGCGGCGTCGGCCAGCAGCCAGATGATGACCCACACCAGCCAGTAGAGGTCGCTGGCGTCACCGTTGAGGGCGCGCACGGCGACGACGAGCAGCGTCACGTAAGCTGCCAGGAGCAGGGCGTTGCGCACCGGGTGCGGCGTCGCCCCCAGCAGGTCCCCCGCGTCGACCATGCGCCGCGTGACCCACCAGCGGCGCACGATGCCCACGCAGCCCAGTGCCCCCATGATGAGCAGCGGCAGGCCCAGGCCGGCTGGCGCCGTCTGCGGGATGAGGAACACGAGGGAGAACGCCAGGATGTAGATGAAGTTGCTGAACGACTGGTTGGCCAGCGTGCGGGCGCCCTGGGCCGTGGTATGGGTGACGACGTCGATGTGCAGCGAGACGGCGACGAACAGCAGCCCAATGAGGGTAGCGGCGGCCGTACCGGCCAGGAGGTAGAACTCGTGCCAGCCCGCGACGGTTTCGGCGAAGGCGTCCATGGGGCCTCTTAGAGCGTGTACAACTCGCCATACTTGGCGCGCAGGTACGCGAGGTACGGCTCGATGCTCAGCGGGCCGCCGGTCACGCGCTCGACCAACTCGTTGGCGGTGAACTTGCGCCCGTGCTGGTAGATGTTCTCGCGCAGCCACGTGTGGAGCGTGCCAAACTGGCCCCGGCGAATCTGGTCGGGGATCTCTGGATGGGCGGCCAGCGCCTGCTGGTAGAACTGCGCGCCCAGGATGTTGCCCAGCGTGTAGCCCTGGAACGAGCCGCCGATGCGCCCGCTGTACCAGTGGACGTCCTGCAGCACGCCGTCGCGGTCGTCGGGGGCGGTGATGCCGAGGTCGGACTGGTAGCGGGCGTGCCATGCGTCGGGCAGGTCGCGCACGGCGAGCTTGCCTTCCAGCAGGTCGGTCTCCAGGTCGAAGCGCAGCATGACGTGGAGGTTGTACGTCACCTCGTCGGCGTCGGTGCGGATGAGCGAGCGCTCGACCTTGTTGATGGCGGGGTAGAAGGTGTCCAGGCTGACGGTGCCGAGTTGGCTGGGGAAGACTGCCTGCAATTGGGGATAGAAGTGCTCCCAGAAGCCTCGGCTGCGCCCGACCAGATTCTCCCACAGCCGCGACTGGCTCTCGTGGACGCCCGCCGACGCGCCGCGATTGAGGGGTGTGCCCTCGTAGGCCGGGTTGACCCCCTGCTCGTACATGGCGTGGCCGCTCTCGTGCATGGTGCTGAACATGCCCTCGGCCAGGAAGTCCTCTTTGAAGCGCGTCGTGATGCGGCAGTCGCCGACTGAGAACTTGATGGCGAAGGGGTGATGGGTCTTGTCCTGGCGGCCGCGCCGGAAGTCATAGCCGAAGCGGCGGATGACGGCCTCGCCAAACGTCCACTGCTGGGCCTCGGGGAAGTGGCCGTGCAGGCAGCGATCGTCGGTCGGCGGCTGCTCGGTAATCTGGCGGACCAGCGGCACGAGCTGCGTCCGCAGCTCGCCAAAGACGCGCCGCACGTCGGCGGTCTTCATGCCGTAGTCTGAGTAGTCGATGAGGGGGTCGGCGATGTGGTCGTAGCCGGGGAAGTAGTCGGCCAGGCGGCGGCTCAGGTCGAGGGTCTTTTCGAGCAGCGGCGCGACCGTCGGGAAGTCATTGTCTGGCCGCGCCGCCGCCCACGCTTGGTACGACGCCGCGCCGTGGGTCCGCAGTTCAGCCATGAACGCCGCTGGGACGTTGACGGCCTTCTCGAAGTCACGCCGCGTGACGCGGATAAGGGCCGCGTCGTCGTGGTCGTAAGGCAGGCTCTCCTCGTAGGGCCGCAGGGCGTCGAGGAGCCGCCCCAGCGCCGGGTCGGTGAGCTTCTCGTGGGCCAGGCGGCTGAGCGTCGCCATCGGGCGCGCACGGGCCGGCCCACCCCCCGGCGGCATGTAGGTCGATTGGTCCCATGTCAAGACCGCCGCGGCGGCGTTGAGGTCGCTGATCTCGAGCAGGCGGGTCCTGAGTTCCTGGAGCTGGGCGTCCACGCAAGTCCTCCCACAGCAAAGTAGGAGGAAGCTTACCTCAGGTTGGCGGAAATGGCAACGCGGCGATTAGCCGTCGCGCTCGTCCCACGCGCCGGTCTCGAACGCGCCCGGCTCGTCGGTCTCCGACACCGATGGGTCAGGCAGGCCCTCCTGGGCCGGGATGATGCGGTCATTCAGGCGGCCCGGCAACTGGCCTTCGTAGTCAGGCTCGCGACCACTGCCCTGCGGCGCGGGTACCGAGTAGCCGTCGTACTGAGGCGTGGGCTGGTCGGGCTCGTCGTAGGCCGACTGGGGCGGGCGCGGGTTCAGCGTCGGGCCGTCCTCGGCCGGGTCGGGCGTCGCGCCCGCGTTGGTATGCGCCATCTCGTTCTCGCGCTTGATTTGTTCAGCGAAGCCTTCGTTGGACATAGGTGAGTCTCCTTTTCACCGGACAAAGCACGACAGATGCCAGGGAGCGTTGACAAAGGACGAGGCCTGGCGCTATACTTACGTGCCATGCCGCGTCCAGGTAAAGCCTGGACAACTCGGGATCGCTATGGCGACTGGGTCTACTTGATCTGGGAACGCTGGCAGCATGTCCTGGCTCATCATCCTGACATGCTCCCGTTTTTCACGGCAATCCAGGAGACCGTAAAACAGGGGCGCCGCAAGCAGGATTCGTTGAAGCCAAACAAGTACTTCTACCGCAACTGGTTTGATACTCTGCTTCCAGAGTACAACTGCATCATAGTCGTCGTTGGCGTGAACACATTGACCAGTGATCACTACGTCATCACGGCGTATCCTGATTGGCAGCAGCCGAGGTGAGTGCGATGAAAACGCTGGAACTGGCGTATGACGAAGAGGGCGATGTGTTGTATGTGACTTTTCAGAGAACGAAGAAGGGGCACTACCAGTCCTTGAATGATCACATGGTGGTCCGTTTCGACCCACGCTTGGGTGAAGCAGTCGGG
>CAZLBQ010000197.1:0-10649 GCA_964557745.1 uncultured Anaerolineales bacterium | reverse complement strand
ATGCGTAATGAGTGAACAACAAATTAACCCCTTGCTCCCCCGCTCTCCTGCTCCCCCGCTCCGCCCTGGCGCCGCGCCTGCGCCCACCGCCACACTCCCCACGGCGTCTGTCCCAGCACCCCAAACACCGAGACGACCAGGACGAGCAGCCAGAACAGGACACTCAGCCCCCGCCCGACCAGCTCGACTGGCCCCCAGGCCAAGGTGTAGCCGACCAAGCCGCCCCCCTGACCGGCCAGCGCCCGCTCCAGCGGGTCGCCGCTGCCAGGCAGGTGCAGCCAGGCTAGCACGGCGAACGCCAGCGCCTCGGCCCAGAACAGGCGGTGCCAGGCCACCTGGCGGCCATGCCAGCGCTGGCCGACGAGCCACGCCCCGCCCGCGATGGCGAGCAGGGTGACGGGCCATGTGCCCCAACCCCACAGGCGGCGCATGGTGAGCGCCCAGGCGTCGGTGAGGCTGCCGCGATTGAGGCCCGACAGGCTGAGCAGGGTAATCAGGCCGACGACGAGCAGCGGCAGGCCAATGGCGACGGCGGGCTGCGACAGCCAGTCGAGCCAGGCCGACGACGGCGCAGGCGCCGCCGTCTCTGGCGCGGGCGGAGGAGTGTTCGGCTGGCGTCGGGTGCGACGAGCCATAAGGGAACTCGCTAAACAACGCGGGCGGGGCACGGGGCGCAGCTTTGTCTCGCCCATTCGCTCCCGCCCGCCTATCCTATCCTTGACGATGGACCAGCCACGAGCCGTGACTGTCTCAAAACGCCTCGGTGGCGACTCCGTTGCCGTGGGGTTCTGTAACGTGCGCCTGGCGCAAGCTCAGGCCGAGACGGCGGTTGCGCGGGTCAATGTTGAGGACGCGCATCGTGACCGTCTGTCCCTCCTGCACCACATTGCGCGGGTGCAGGAAATTCCCTTCGGCCAATTCGGAGATATGGATAAGACCTTCCAGGCCCTCTTCGATACGCACGAACGCGCCAAAATCGACCACGTTTGTCACCACGCCGCTGATGAGTTGGCCCGGCGTGTAGCGCTGCTCAACCGTCGCCCACGGGTCGGGCCGCAGGCGCTTGAGGCTCAGCGCCACGCGGCGCGAGGCGCGGTCCACATTCATCACGAGGCAATCCACATCCTGCCCAACACCGACAACCTCGTTGGGATGGGCGACGCGCTGCCAGGACAGTTCTGAGATATGGATGAGGCCGTCGATGCCGCCCAGGTCCACGAACGCGCCGAAGTGACAGATGCTCCGCACCCGCCCGCTGACCTGCTGACCTTCGCCCAGTTGCGCCAAACGAGCGTCGACGCCGCCGCCGGTCCAGGCCGCCGCCCGCTCCGAGAGGATAATGCGGTTGCGCGTGCGGTCCAACTCGATGAGCTTCAGGGCCATCTCCTGCCCCATGCGCCGCTCGAGTTCGATGCGCAACTCCTCGCTCTCCATGCGGCGCGGCAGGTCCGCCAACTGGGAAGCGGGAACGAACCCCACCGTCTCGTTGAGGCGAACGAGCAGGCCACCCCGATTGCAGCCGATGACCCGCCCATGCAGGATCACGCCCTCGTCAAAGTAGGCCTTGAGGGTCGTCCACTGGTCGCGGGTCGGGGCCCCCAGCCCCAGGGCGCGCTCACTGGCTAAGATGCGCCCGCCCTCACCGTTCCACTCTCGCGGTGGCGCCTCAAAGGCCACCTCACCCTGAGCTAGCAGCGCGCTCCAATAACTCTCATCCTCAGGCTGTACCCATGGGGGTGACTCGTCAGGATGCTCCATGATGACCTCTCTCCTCACTTGATCTAAATAAGGGACTCGCACACCGCGTCTAAGGGCTGGCGAAGGCGGCGCTATTATAACGCCAGACAGAGACCGGTGTCAAACCCTGGCCCAAGGCATGTCAAGGCAGGAAGCGCAGCCCCGCCAACATGGCCGCCAGGGGCGTCATGACGAGTTGGGGCAGCCAGCCGACGACAAACAGCACGCCTAACAAGCCGATAATGAGCGCCGTCAGCGGCCGCGCGGCGGGTGGTGTGGTCCGCCGGGCGCCCTCCGCCGGGCGGAACAGGATGGTGAGCAGACGCACCACGCTCAAGCCCATGAGCGCCGTGCCTGGCAGCATCAGGTATGCCAGGGGCGGCGCGGCGGCAAAGGCGGCGCGATAGATGACCCACGCACCGGGGAAACCGGCCAAGGGCGGTGTGCCGGCGAAGACGGCGCCGCCGAACGCCAGCGCGAGGGCGGCGAAGGGCCGCTCGGCGACCAGCCCGCGCACGTCGTCCCAGGCCAGCGCCAGGCGCGGCGTCGCGCGGAAGCCCGCCGCGACGACGAGCAGCGCCAGGCCGCGGCTGGCCAGTACGAGAAGCGAGCCTTCGGCCGCCTGACGGCCAAACAACCCCATCCCAACGGCCACCAAGCCCATGCTATGAATCATGGCATACGCCAGCCAGTGGCGAGGTGTCGAGGCCAGCAGCGCCAGCCCTCCCCCCAACGCCATGCTCAGCAAGCCGCCCAGGACCAGGGTCTGAATCACCGGCGTGACCCCCAGCAGCCAGCCATACTCGGTCAGCAACCGCAACAGTAGCCCCACGACCACCGTCTGGCCGACCAGCCCAATCCAGGCGCTGACCTGAAAGGGGGACGTCTCTGTCAGGCGGGGCAGCCACAGGTGGAGCGGGACCAGCGCCAGTGTCAGGCCGACAACCACGGCGAGCAGCATGGCGGCCGCCCGCGCCGTCGTCTCGTCCGGGTTCTGGGTGTAGAAGTCGGCCAGCCAGAGCGCCATCAGGCCGCCACTGCCGCCGACGACGGTGAGGGCCAGGTAGCCCAGCGACCCCCACGGTCGGCGCGCCGGCCCCGCCAGAGCCGGAAACACCAGCAGCAGCGCGCCGACCTGAAAGGCCAGGAAGGCGAGACTGAGCGGGCGGAGGACGAGGGACGCGGCGGCTAGCGCTGTCGCCGCCAGGGTGATGGGCAGGACAAAGCTGTGCCCCGGCTGGGCGAACTCGAGCAAGCCGAACAGCAGGAGAATCAGCCACAGGGCCAGCACGAACAACCGCGCCACGGGCGTCCAGTCCAGGGCGATGTCCGCGAAGACGTCGAGCGGCGGGCCACTGGGGACCTGAACCGCCAGTGCGAGACAGGCGCCCGCCGTGACGACGGTCAGGACACTGCCGAGGCGGGGCAGGCGGCGAGCGAGCAGCACCACGACGGCGGCCAACAGGGGCAAGGCCAGGCTCAGGGCGAGAAAGGTCACGCCTCCTCCGCTTCGTGGCCGATGCCGTAGGCAATCGCCAGCGCAATGAGCATGTGGACGGCGGCCAGCGCGCCCAGGAGCAGGGGCGACTGGTCGAGCGGACTGAAGAAGACTTCAAACCCAGTCTGGAAGGTCAGCAATCCGATGCCGGCGGCGAACGTGGCGCGGCCCAGAACCAGAAGCAGCAGCCCCAACATGCCGAGCCAGGCGGCTGGGGCCAGGGTGACATTGGACCCCTCGAAGCCCGCCTGCCCCAGCGCGGTGCTCAGGATGCCCGCGCCGACGACGGCGACGGCCAGCGCACGCAAGGCCAGGTCGCTCAGAGTCGGGTTCCAGACCAGAGCGCGGCGGGCGGCGTCGGTGAGGAAGCCTTCGCCATCCGGGTGTTGCTCGGCGCCACGCGCGCCTAGGAACAGGATGGCGCACACCAGCGCGCCTACCAGGAGCTTGAGCGCCGCCACCTGTGGACCGACAAAGCGGCCAATCAGCACGCCGACGACGAGGTACTGGGCCAGCAGGGCCAGCAGGCTGTAGCGCCACTCGACGGCGATGGCGAGGATGGCCGTCGTCGCGACGAGAGCGAGAAACAGGTTCGTGGGTGAGAGAAGGGTATCCATGGCGTAAAACGTGAAACGGGATGCGTCGGTGGTCGTTACTGTTGGGACAGGAGGGCCAGGGCGGCGATGAGAACGAACACCACCAGCAGGCCGACGTAGCGCTCGGCTTCGCCCAGGTCACTGATGCCGCGTAGGATGCGCGTGCCAAATGTGACAGGCCGCCAGCGGCGGGTATCCAGCCAGTCGAGGGCCAGCCACCGCCGCAACTCATTGGCGAGGGGGGCTGCAGCGGTGATGCGGGTCCGCAGGCGGGCCAGACCCAGGCCAGCCAGCCAGGGGACGAGCAGGGCAGCGGCGATGCGGACGCCGAGGCCGGTTGGCGTTCCCTGGACGATGCCAGATAGATAGCGGGCGGCGTCGCCGCCGGCCGCCGCATCCAGGGCCGGACTCAGCAGGAGCGGTTGGAGACCGATAACCAGCAGCGGCAGCGCCAGGAGCGATAGGCCAACCAATTCCGGCCAGGGAACCGCGTCACCCGTCGCGGCCAGGCGTGGCGCCCGCAAGAGATCGCGCCCCAGCGCCCAGAGCGGCGCGGCGGCAAAGGCGGCCGCCACTGCCGACCACACCAGAAGCGAGAGGGCATCGGCTTCGAGTTCGGCGCGGTAGACACCCCAGCGATACACAAAGCCCAACGTCAGCGGCAGGCCCCACAGGTTGAGGATGGCCAGGCCACGCGCGGCCTGCACCCAGCGTCGGCCCCCGAGCGGCAGCGGCGCGTCGTCGAGCGACTCGCTGAGAAACAGGACACCGACGGCCAGGACGAGACCTACCCCGCCTAGCAATTCCAGCGGCGCGACCTCGCCTTGCCCGGGCGCCAGGTTGAGCAGCGTTGTCGAGGCGGCGTAGACGGCCAGCCAGCGCAGGGTGTCGCGCCGCGTGAGGGACAGCCAGGCCAGCAGCGCCGCCGCGAGGCTCGACGCGCCGGTCGCCAATGTCCATAGCGGACCGCTGATGGGCGCGGCTCCCACCAGAAAGGCGACGCGCACCAGGAGGTAGGCGCCCGCGACCAGGGGCGTCAGGCGCAGCCAGGCGGCGAGGGGTGTCGCGCCTGCGTCGGGGACGTTGCGGTGGAACGGGTAGGCGCCGAGGCGCACGAAGGCGGCCAGCGTGAGCAGGGCCGCCGGTACGCCGCCCAGCGTGCCGGGCGTCCAGGGTTGACCCGCCAGGCCCGCGCTCTGCGACTGCGAGGCGACGGCAGCCAGGAACACCAGCAAGCCGCCCACATAGTTCAGGGCGAACGCCTGGACGCGGACCGGATTGGAGGCCGGTTCGTACAGCCAGCGAAGCGCGGCGATGGTCCCCATGTCCAGCAGCAGCCAGGTAAAGGTGAGGGTCAGGAGGTTGCCGGCCAGCAGGAAAGCAGTGGCAGCGCCGGTGAGCAGGAGGGCAGCGGTAACGATGTCTGGGTTGTTGGCGCGGAGCGTCCGCCAGTCACTCATGGCAGCGGCCAGCGCCAGCAGCGTCACCAGGATCACGAACAGGAGGGACAACTTGTCGGCATACAGGGCAATGTCGCCGCCGAAGGTCGCCACCGGCTGCCAGCGCACCAGGGTGATGCTGACCGGGTCGGGCAGGACGTAGAGGAGACTACTCGTCAGCACCCCCACCAGCGCGACAAGCACCGGCATCGCTCCTCGCGCCAAGGTGCGCGCGCGGCCAAGCTGCCAGAGGCCCGCCGCGGCGACGTACAGAGATGGGATGAAGAGAAGAGACAGGATAGCCTCGCTAACCAGGGCTGCCCGCCACCACCAGGGCGCGCAGCAAGTTGAGCTTCGACAGGTGGCCGCGCGAGAAGCGCGTCATCGGCCCTTCCGGTCCCAGCACCTGGGTCCGAATATTGGGCAGCGCCTCGCCGCGTGCCTGTAACGCCCGCGCCTCGTCGCGCACCCGTTCCCAATAGGCCAGCTTGCGTTGAATCGCGGCGCGCGGCTCGGTGATTGGACCCGCGTGGCCGCAGAACAACACCTGGGGGTCAAGCGCAGCGATGCGCCGCAGCGACTGCATCAACGCCGCCAGGTCCTCGTCGGCTCGCATGTACTTGGCCTGCTCGTGGATGAACAGGTCACCCGAGAAGACCCAGCCCTGGCGGGACTCGTAGAGGACGGTGTGGTCCGGGCTGTGGCCGGGCGTGGCAAGGACGTCGAAGCGGTAGTGATCCGTCTCGACCTGGGTCACCGTTTGGGCGGGCGTCGGCTCGGCGCGCCCCCAGACGATCTGACGATACAGATGGATGCGTGGCGGGCGGATGAGGTAGGGGACGGTCAGCGCGCCGGCCTGAGGGAGGAGACCAAGGCTCCGATGCAGCGCACCTGCCCCGCCCGTGTGGTCCTCGTGGTGGTGGGTGATGAACAGGTCACGCGCGCCCCCAGCCCGCGCTGCCGCGACGATCTCGCGGCGCGTGTGGTACGGCCCGGCGTCGATGAGCAGGCCATCGACTAGGTAGGCGCTGACAAAGTGAACTGGGCGACCGAGCAGGGTGCGGCTCAAGCTGAACCGCGTGACCGGGCCGCGTTGGCTCTCGCGTAACACCATCACCTCCGCTAAGCGATGCGGGGCCAAGTATAGGCGCGCCAGGCGTCGGCGTCAACGTTCGGGAAACGAATTGACATCCGGCCTCGGCTGACTAAGCTTTAGCGGATGGAGGAAGCGCTATGGCAGACGTCTACACCCCCCCGATGGTCATCTCACGCGGGGGCTTCGCGGCCCTCATGCGGGTGCTGCTGGAGCAGGATGACCTGCAGATTACCGATATCCAGAGCGAGTCGGTCGCCGTCGGGCGGCCGTCGGCCAATAAATTCTACCGCGTGCGCCTGACGGCGGTCGGCGAGCAGGGTACGGCGGCGATGAACGTCCTGTTGAAGGTGCTGCCCGACGCGACGTGGATTGAGGCCTGGAACCCGCGTCTCGACGGCCCCGCCGAGCTGGTGGCCCTGGAGAGCGATCTCCTGACCAGCCTGCCCCAGAGCATTGTCGACCCGACGCTGGCGAGCGCCCGCGCCCGCGAGGGCAAGCCCGCGTGGACGATGGCATCGGACGTCATCGCCGACCTGGGGCAAGGGCAGTTGTCCACGGCGGCCGGCTCGGATGCCATCCGCCTCATCCTGTATCGACTGGCGGAGCTCCACGCCCTGCACTGGGATGCGCTGCCCGTGCTCGATTTTGTCTATCCCTGGGTGACGCGGCAGAGCGAGTGGCTCCGGGAGGCAGCGGCATTGTATGCCGCCGCGCTGCGGGGCGAGACGCCCGATACAGCGCCTGGGCGGCTGTTGGACGCCGAGCAGCCCAACGCCAGCGCGGCCCTCAACGCCCTGTTCGACCACCTGGAAGCCGAGGACGCCACTACACTGCGCCGCTTCCTCGACAGCCCAGAGTGGCTTATCGAGCGCCTGGCGACGGTCCCGCCGACCATCTGCCACGGTGCGCCGACCAGCGACCACATGGCGCTGGTCGAGGATCGGCTGCTGCTCGTCGAGTGGGAGTATCTCCAGGTGGCCCCGTCGAGTTGGGATGTCTGGAACTTCTGGTCGAGCCTGGCCGAGGCCAAGCTGAGCGAGGACGACGCGCTGGCCTTCTACCTGGATGCGCTGGAGAGCATTGTGGAGACGGTGGACCGCGAGGCGTGGATGGATACCTACCGCCTGGCCCCGGTGACGGCGTTCGTTTTGCACGATCTCGCGCAGGCCGTGACCACGGCGCCCGACGCGCCGCCCCCGCCCGGCCTGCTCACCCGCGCAGCCCACGCTGCTGAGATCATCCGCCTAGCCGGTCTCCTGTAGGGGTGAGGCATCAGGTTGCGTGCCCGAAGGGGCGAGGCATGCCTCGCCCCTTCGTCATGTAATTCTCGTACGTTGTACCTCTTCCTCGCCCCACGCCGCGCCCCTACGAGTGGCGGGTATCCTGACCGGGCGCATTCGGTTCTTCCTGGTTCGGGATGTCGACCGGCTCGTAGTCCGTCTGCTGGCCGGGGCCGGTATCGCCCGGCGCCTCTTGCCAGGCGCCCTGCACCGGGGGTCCGTCCCAGCCGACGTCTTGATGGAAGCCCGCCATGTTCGCGCCGCCGTAGCCGCCGCCGCCTAAGCCGTCGTGGCTGTCGTTCGTGTTCTCGTGAGGCGCGGGCGGTGTGGGCGTCTCGCTGCCCGCCTGATTCGCCGCCTTCGGGTAGCCCGGCCCTTGCCGCGCCTCGTGGCTCCAGCCGCTGCGCTCCACTGACTGCCCGCCCGCCTCCGTCCGATCCTGCCCCTTGTCGCCCGGCGGGTTCTGGCTCCCCCCCCGGCCTTCGCGTTCGGGCGATTGCCACGTCGCCTCGCGGTTCTCCTGGTCTGCCATGCTACCTCCTTACCTCGCGCCAATCTAGCGCTCCCACCTAGCAAGCAAGCGGTGTGCCGCCCGCCGTACTGGTGTTTCGTGTTTCCCGTCTCTCACCCTATAATTGAGGAACTATGTCGAGTGGAGGACTGCGTGCGGATTGTCGTCGATGCGATGGGGGGCGATCACGCGCCCGGCGAGATTGTGAAGGGCGCTGTCCAAGCGGCGCGGGACTTTGGCGATGAGATTGTCCTGGTCGGGCGGGAGCCGGACGTCAAGGCCGTGTTGGGGGCGAACGCGCCCGCCAACGTGCGCGTCGTCCACGCCGGCCAGGTCATCGAGATGGACGAACACCCGGCCAACGCCGTGCGCGCCAAGCCCGACTCGTCCATGTCCGTCGGGCTGAAGCTGGTCAAGCAGGGCGAGGCCGACGCCTTTGTTTCGATGGGCAACACGGGTGGCGTCCTGGCGGCGGCCCTGTTTGGCCTGGGCCGTATCCCCGGCATCAAGCGCCCCGCGCTCTCGACGCCCTTCCCCACCCTCAAGGGCTTCACCTTCCTGCTCGATATCGGCGCCAACGCCGACGTCCGCCCCGACTGGCTGGTGCAGTTCGGGCTGATGGGCAGCGTCTACGCCGAGCGTATCCTGGGCATCCCAAACCCGCGCGTCGGCCTCGTCTCGAACGGCGAAGAGGAGACGAAGGGTAACGAACTCGTCCAGCAAGCTCACGCCCTGCTCAAGGCTAGCCCACTCAACTTCATCGGCAACGTCGAGGGCAAGGATGTCATCGTGGCCCATGCCGCCGACGTCGTCGTCACCGATGGCTTTACCGGCAACGTCATCATCAAGTTCGCCGAGGCGTTGGGCAAGGCGATGAAGGGCATGATCCGCGAGGAGATTATGCGCGACCCGCTGTCGAAGGCGGGCGGGCTGCTGGCGAAACGGGCCTTCGACCGCGTCGGCGCGCGTACCGACGACACCGAGTTTGGCGGCGCGCCGCTGCTCGGCGTCAACGGTGTCGTCATCATCGGGCATGGCCGCGCCAACCACGTCGCCGTCCGCAACGCCGTGCGCGTCGCGCGCGAGGGCGTAGCGCAGGGCATCGTCGCCAAGATCGCCGAGGGCGTGGCGGCGCTGCCACAGGCGGTTGAAGCGGCCGCCGCCCCCTAACGAACGCGCCGAGACCCTGATGGTCTTGGAGACCGTCAGGGTCTTCTTGTCCCCTCATGAGGTATGCCTATGCGTGTGGTCAAGAATGAGAAATTGATCCAGAGCCGCGGCCGGCTGGCGCGCTGGCTGATGCCCCTCGGCCTGGTGGCGCTCGTCCTGGGTTTCTTCCTGTCGCTTCAGATGAGTAACCCCCAGTCGCAGATGCTGTCGTGGGTGGCCCTCATCATCGGCGTCTTCGCCTCAACCATTGGCGTGAACCTGGCCGACAAGTGGATGGAACTCCCGCAGCGCCCACGCGCCGATAAGACGCTAGAGAACGCCCTCCGCGCGCTGGACGTGCGTCACAAGCTATATTCTTGGGCGCTGCCGCCCGCGGAGCAGGCGCTGCTGTCGCCGGCCGGGGTGACGGTACTCCTGGTCAAGAAGCAGGAGGGCGAGATTAGTTGCCAGGACGGGAAGTGGCGGAACAAGATTGGGCTGCGCCTGTTCCTGTCGAGCATCAGCCGCGAGCGCCTGGGCAACCCGACCAAGGACTTGAACACCGCCATGGACAACGTCCGCAAGCTGCTGGCGACGAATGTCCCCGACGTCGAAGTGCCCGTGACCGGACTCGTCGTCTTGTCCAGCCCCGAGGCCAAGCTCAACATCGCGGGCTGCATCGACATGGCCGCCACGCCCGCCGACCTGCGTGACAAGCTGCGCAACGTGACGGCCAGCGAGCGGCGGCTGACCGACGCCGAATATCGCCGCGTCGAAGAGGTCCTGGATGGTCAGATGTTCCCGGATGCCGTCGAGATCAGCCCGGCCCAGAGCGGCGTCACGCGGCCCGGCACGACGCCGGTCAAGACCTCGCCGCGCCTGCGCTCGGCCCGCTCGCGCTTTGGCCGCCCCACCAAGCAGAAGCCCCCCAAGACCACGCCGAAGCGGTAGCGCTGACTAAGGACGAGAGACCAACGACCAAGGACGAAGGACGGACCAAACGGTTCGTCCTTCATATTATGCGTTCCACCTATTTCGTGCTATACTTAATCGTTCATATGTGCTAGTCACGACGGCTGACCGCCGACCGCCATCAGCTATCGGCCATAGGCTATTCGCCCTACGCCACCTGCCACCCATCATCAGCCGTCCCTCGTCTCTCGTCTTTTGTCCCATCGGAGTTGCTTATGGAAATTGGAATTGTCAGGCCGTTGGATATCGAACAGGAGATGAAGGGCGCGTACCTCGACTACGCCATGAGCGTCATCACGTCGCGCGCCCTGCCCGACGTGCGCGACGGCCTCAAGCCCGTCCAGCGGCGCATCCTATACGCCATGTTCGAC
>CAZLBQ010000196.1:0-10658 GCA_964557745.1 uncultured Anaerolineales bacterium | reverse complement strand
GAAGCGCGCCGGGTGGCTGAAGGAGATGCCCTCGCGCTCGACGACGTTGACGCCCATCGCCGCCGCGTCGAGCAGGAGGTCGACGACATGGTCGTCGAGCAGGTTGACCTCGTCGATGTACAGGATGCCCCGATTGGCGGCGGCCAGGACGCCTGGCTCGAAGCGGCGCTCGCCCGCCTGCAAGGCGCGCTGGATGTCCAGCGTACCGACGACACGGTCCTCTGTCGCGCTGACCGGCAGGTCCACCAGGCGCACGCGCCGCCGGGCAACGGGCAGTGTCTCGCCGCGCGCCAGCCGCTCGCGGCACAGGCTGCACAGCGCCGCCGGGGCGTGGGGGTCACAACTGAACGGGCAGTCGGCGACGACCTCGATGTCGGGCAGCAGTTGGGCCAGGGCGCGGGCCGCCGTGCTCTTCGCTGTGCCGCGCTCGCCGCGAATCAGGACCCCGCCGATGGCGGGGCTGATGGCGTTGAGAACGAGGGCGCGCTTGAGGCGCTCCTGCTGGACAATGGCCGTGAAGGGGTAGAGCGTCGGCATGGCGTCAGGCGAGGTGGCTGCGCACCTCGGCGGCGATGGCCGCGGCGTGGTCGGCCAGGTCGGTGCGGCCCTGCTCGCGCGCATCCTCGGCCACCTGGTCGAACAACTCGACCAGTTCCGGACTGATGAGGGACGGCTCGCTCGCCAGCACCTCGGCGCGTTGGCCCGCGTCGTCCAGGCGCAGCAGGCGGTTGACGAGTTGGAGTTGGGGCGGCAACTCGGCTTCCAGCCGCGCCAGGATGTAGGCGTACAGACCCTCAAGCGCCTGGGCGATGTCGGTCTGGCCTTGCTCGTGGGCCTGCTGGATGTTGGCGCTAAGGACGAGCAGGAAGGCGTCGTCGATCTCTTCCAGATGTTCCTGGACGGCCTGCTGGGGGTCGTCGCTCTCCAGGATGGTCTGCAACAGGCTGGCCCCCTGGCGCAGGCTGGCCTGCATCTCGCGGTCCACCGCCTCGTTGGCGGCCAGGGCGCGCTCGCGCAGTGACGTCAGGCGCTCGGCCTTCGCCGTGTCGCCCGCGACCGTCGCCGCGTCAATCTGGTTCGTCAGGTGCTGGAAGAACAGGTAGTCGAGGCGCGGGCGGTTGACGGCGACCACCTGGAGGAAGGCCTTGTCGTCGGCGTCGAGGAGGGCCTGGATGAGATCGTCGGGGCTGGCGTCGGCGGGCAGGGGTTCGGGCAGGAAGCCCGACGGCGTCCCAACCTCGGCCACGAGGCGGTCGCGTAGCTTGGCCAGCCGCCGCGCCCGCAGCTCGTCGCCCTCGGCCTGGGCCTCTTCCAGCGCGCCCGCCAGCAGCAGGAAGAAGTCGTAGTCGATGCGCTCCTGGTTCGCCTGGACCAACTCGGCCAGCTTCTCGTCGTTGCTGACGGCGTTGAGCATGTCCGCCAGCAGGCGCACCCGCTCAGCCTGCTCGTCCATCATCTCGCGCGTGATGCCCTCGGCCTCCAGGATCGTCTCCAGGAGACTCTGGTAGGTGAGGACGGTGCGCGGGTTGAGGATGTAGAACTTGCGCTGCTCCTGGGGCAGAATGTCCCACAGGGCATTGCTCAGCCGCCCAATCAGCTTCTCCTGGTCGTCGCGGGGCAGGTTGAGTTCGAGCGGGACGTAGGCGACGGCCAATTCGTGGGCTGGGTCGTGGTAGAAGAGGGGCGTGCCCAGGCGGACCCGCGCCCCGCAGTTGGGACACTGAAAAACGTTGAGCTGACCGCGCAGCAGGCGGTCCTTGGCGGCCGGGTTCAGCCCGGCATCGATAATCGACTCGACCGGCGCGCTAAACTGTTGCTGGCACTGCGGGCAGCGGACGGGCAGGGGTTGTGGGGGTAGCATAGTTCCTCAGTTCAGACCACGACCGCCAGGCGCGCCGGGCGGCAGGACAGGATTAGTGCGATACAGGCAGCAGGCTCAGACTCGCCAGCAGGGCGTCGTTCTCCGCCGGCGTCCCGACGCTGATGCGCAGGTGGTTTTGCAGGCCAGGGTAGTGGCTGACGTCGCGCACCAGGATACCCTGCTGTAGCAGGTGGTCGAAGACCGGCTGTGCGCCGCCCGCGAACTTGACAAGCAAGAAGTTGGCCGCCGAGGGGTAGACGTGGGCGCCCGGCAGCGTGGCGAAGGCGTCGCGTAGCCGCTCGCGCTGGGCGATGCTGGCCTCGATGCTGGGCGCGAAGCGCGCCGGGTGGTCCAGGGCAACGAGGGTCGCCGTCTCGGACAAGATGTTCATGGCGTAGGGCAGCTTGACCTTGCCAATCTCGGCGATCATCGCCGGACGGCCTACGCAGTAGCCGACGCGCAGCCCGGCCATCGCCAGCGCCTTGGAGAAGGTGCGGAACAGGACGACGTTGTCGTAGTCGCGCAGCAGCGGCGCCAGGTCCTGGCGGTTGAACTCGCGGTAGGCTTCGTCGAGCAGGACCAGGCCCGGCGCGCCCTCGATGATGCGCCGCAGGTCGGCCTCGGCGTAGGCCGTGCCGGTCGGGTTGTTGGGCGTGCAAACGACGACGGCGCGGGCCTGCGTCTCCTGAGCCAGGTCGATGATGCTGTCGACCGGCAGGGCGAAGTCCTGGGCCGGGTCCAGGAGCGGCGTGTGGACCGTCGCCCCCATGACCGTCGCCTGGAGCTTGTAGACGGTGAACGTCGGCAGGGGAATGATGACGTGGTCGCCGCGCCCGGCGACGGCCAGCAGCGTCATCTGGAGCAGCTCGTTGGAGCCATTGCCGACCAGCACCCAGTCATGAGGCACGCCGGCGTGGTCGGCCAGGCGCTGGGTAATCTCGCGCAGGTGGAAGTCGGGGTAGCGCGCCCAGTCACGCGCCATGACGCGGCGGAACACCTCGGCCTTGAGGTCGTCGGGGAAGCCGAACGGGTTCTCATTCTGATTGAGCTTGATGGGGGTGTCTTTCGGCTCCAGGTGATACGCCGCGACGGCCTGCACTTCCGGCTTGGCAAACCGCCCCGCGCTTGCATTCGACATTCTCGTCTCCTACGCCACTCTAGCGGACTCACGGGGCCATGTCTCACCGCAGAGAACGCTGAGGGCGCACAGAGAACGAAGATTATTCATCCTCCGCGCCCCCTGTGTCCGCTGCGGTGAGGAAGGAGGGCAATCGTCAATCATCAGTCGTCAATCGTCAACCGGCTCGTGCTTGGCCTTGAGGCGCGGTAGCTCAGCCTCGGTCAGGGCGGCCTCGACGCGGCGCAGCTCCAGCGCGTCGGGCGGCAGCGGCTGGCCTTGCGCGAGCAGTTCCGCGCGCCGCACGAGGAAGTCACGGTTCTGGAGGCCGTCGAGCCAGACTCGCGGCAGGCCTGGCTGCCCGTGCAGCGCGCCGGCCAGCGCCCCCGTCATCGCGCCCAGGCCGGACGTGTCGCCGCCGAGGTTGACGGCCAGGGTCATCAGATCGAAGACGTTGTCGCTACGGTAGGCGAACAGCCACAGCGCCAGCGTCACCGAGGCGACGCTGAAGGGCGACGTGGCGCGCACCGTGCGGTCGCCCAGCGGGCGGCTGAAGCGCGTAATCTGTTCGAGCGCCGCCTGGTGCGACAGGCCCAGCCAGCCCTCGGCGCGGCGGAGCACGCCGCTCAGGTCATGCGCGGCGTCGCGCGGCAGCTTGGCGTCGGCGGGCCAGAAGCGCTTGCTCAGCGTCTTCTCACCGTCGTGCACGAACTCCACCAACTCGCGCCAGAACAGCGACGCGTCGAAGCGGCCGGGCGTGTCCAGGTTGACGACGTGGAGCAGGGTGTAGCCCAGGGCCAGCGCGCCCGCGACAGCGCGCGGGTCGCGGTGGGTCAGCCATGTGGCGCGGGCGACATCCTCGCGGAACTGGGCCACGCGGCGGTTGCGGCTCCACAGGGCCAGGGGCACGACGCGCACCGCCGGGTCGTTGGCGGCGCTGAGCGTCCCCGCCTGGTCCCACGGCACACCATCCGCCAGGCGGTCCACCGCCTCACGGAAGCCGCGGCTCGTGGCGCGGAACGCCCCATAGATGGGCCACTTCTGGTGGAGCATCTTGCTCATGCGGACGAAGCGGGCCGCCAGCGCGACGGGGTCGAGTTCGCCGTCTTCCAGCGCGGTATCCAGCACGCACAGCGCCTGCTGCGTCCGCGCCGTGTACAGGCCGGGCAGCCGCGCCGCGTCCACGTAGTTCGTGACCGTGCCGAAGGTCTGCTGGACGCGCTCGACCGGCCAGCCCGCGACAGGCGCGCCGAGGGCGTCACCGACGGCCATGCCCAGGACCGCCCCGACAATCTTGTCCGTCTCCGTCACGACGGCTCTCCCGACACGCGCTGGCGGAGGGCGTTGGCGTGGGCCGTCAGGCCCTCGGCCTCGGCCAGGCGGATGGCGGCGGGCGCGAGGGCATTGTGGACGCCCAGGCCCGCGCCGAAGACCGAGATGACTTTGAGAAAGTCGCGGACGTGGATGGGCGAAGCGAAGCGGGCCGTGCGGCTGGTCGGCATGATGTGGCTGGGACCAAAGATGTAGTCACCCAACGCCTCGCTCGACGCCTCGCCGACGAAGACACCGCCCGCGTGGCGGACCTGGCCGACGAGCGCCCACGGGTCGCGGGTCAACAGGCATAGGTGCTCGGGCGCGAAGTCGTTGGCGAGGGCCAGCGCCTCGGCTACGTCGCGGGTGATGATGATGCCGCCGTTGGCGGCCAGGGATTGTAGGATGCCATCGCGCCAGCGCAAGCCCTCCACCTGCCGCCCGACTTCGGCCTGCACGGCCTCGGCCAGCGTCTGGGACGGCGTGAGCAGGATGGCCGTGCCCATGACGTGCTCGGACTGGGCGAGCAGGTCGGCGGCGACCCAGACGGGGTTGGCGCTGTCATCGGCGATGAGCAGGGTCTCGGTCGGGCCGGGCAGGCTGGCGATGCCCACCGCGCCAAAGACGGCCTTCTGGGCCAGGACGACGAAGGGGTTGCCCGGCCCGACAATCTTGTCGACGGCCGGCACGCTCTCCGTCCCATAGGCCAGGGCGGCAATGGCCTGCGCGCCGCCGAGCTTGAAGACGCGCGACACGCCTACCAGCCGCGCCGCCGCCAGCGTCGTGGGGTCCGCCTTACCATCGCGGTCGGGCGGGGTGCAGACGATAATCTCCTCGACGCCCGCGACGCGGGCCGGGACGGCGGCCATGAGGAGCGACGAGGGGAGGGGCGCGCCGCCGGCCGGCACGTACAGCCCGACGCGCTCCAACGGCCGCACCATCTGGCCCAGCGCCTCGCCCTCGCGCCAGTCGAGCCAGGAGCCGCGCGGCTCGCGGTCGTGGAAGCGGTAGACGCGGTCGATGGCGGTCTGGAGGGCGGCGCGCAGGTCGTCAGGAGTCGCCTGCCAGGCAGCGTCCATCTCGGCGTCGCTGACGGCCAGGTCGGTCAGGTCGGCGCCGTCGAGCCGCCGCGTGTACTCGCGCAGGGCGGCGTCGCCCCGCGCCCGCACGTCAGCCAGGATGCGGTCCACCACCTGGAGGGGCGTCAGGGCCTCGCCCCACATGGCGCGGATGCGCTCGGCCATACGCGGCGTGACGGCCGCGTGGTCTACCGACTCGCGCCGCAGGATGGTCTCGCGCGCCTCCTGGGTGGTCAGAATGCGAATGGTGGTCGTTGTCATCGTCATCCAGAACATCCTGCTTTTGAGTAAGCAAACACCTAGCTCTAGAACGGCAGGTAATGCACGCCGTTGGCGAATTCAGTCAAATCGCCAAGAGTGCCAATGAGAGTCAAGTCCTCGACCGCCTGGCCGATGGGGATGTCAGTCAGCCGACGCGAAAATGACGCCGCCGAAGGGCGGGCCCACGCTTTGCCGGCGAGCTGCCTCCCTCAAAAGATCGTCGTCGAAGGTAAAGAGCAGGCGCTGTAACTCCGTTGATCGGTCGAGCAAGTCGGGGTCCGCATATTGGCGTGTTCCGTCCTCCTGGCTCGTCAGCACGTCGATTCCTCTCCGCCTCAGTTGAACCGTGATGGAGCGCGGAACGTGGACATCCATGTAGAGCGCGACAGGCATCAGCGCAAGCCCATGGCCTTCAGCCGCGCGACGAACGGCGAGGGCTTGGCGGCCTGGCGCATCGCCTCAGCATACTGCCGCCGCGCCTCAATGTCGGCATCCAATTCGGCCTGGTGGTCCCAGTAGTAGGCCAACGCCGAGTAGATCTGCCCCAGGCTCAGGTCAGGGTAGTTTAGCGCAATCTCTTCGGGACTCCAGCCGTGCGCGCGCTGGTCGCGGACAACCTCGATGACCTTCGTCGTCGTCCCGGCAATCATCGGCACGCCGTCGTCGTTGACAACGATGTGGGCGTACTTCGTCTCAAGCATGGACGTGCTCCATCGGCTGCGACAGGCGACCCACCAACTCGGCAATCGCGTCGGCCTTGAGCTTGTGGCTGGCGCGGTTGACGATGAGCACGGCCTCCGACTCCAAGACGGTGTCGATGGGGACCAGCCCGTTCTCGCGCAGCGTCGTCCCCGTCTCCACCATGTCGACGATGGTGTCGGCCAGGCCGGCCAGCGGCCCTAACTCGACCGAGCCACTGAGCGGGATAATGTCCACCGACAGACCGCGCGCCTCGAAGTAGGCGCGGGTCAGGCGCGGGTACTTGGTGGCGACGCGCAGCGCTGTCTGGCGGGCGAGGGGCCGCCCGGCCCGCGCAGCGGGCGCGGCGACGACGAGGGAGCAATGTGAGAAGCCGAGCAAGACCGGCTCCAGCACGTCGCGCTGGCTCTCGGCGACGACGTCGCGGCCCACGATACCGGCGTCGGCGGCGCCGTATTCGACGTAGGTCGGGACGTCGCTATTCTTGACGAGGAGCAGGCGCAGCGCGCCATCCGGTGTATCGACCATGAGGCGGCGCGAGTGGTCGGTCAGGCCGGGCGGGACGGCGTAGCCAGCGGCGCGCAGGCGGTCGAGGGCCGGAGCGAAGATTTTGCCCTTGGCGACGGCGATGGTCAGGCGAGGAGTCCCGTTTCTCATGCGACCGGCTCCCGCTCAAGGTCCACGAGCGCATGTTCGCGCCAGGCCAGGACACGCGGGATGCCCCGCGCCTGGGCGTAGGCGAGCAGATCGTCGGGCGCGCGGTCCAGGACGTCCATCTCGACGCGCTGGCCGCTGGCGCGCCGGCGGGCGACCTCGGCCAGGCAGGCGGGGTCGTCGGACTGGGCGACGAGCAGGTCCGGGATGTGGCCTGTGGTCGCGGTCTCGCCCAGGCCAAGCAGCAGCCGTTCCAGGCTCATGGCGAACCCGACGGCCGGGCAAGGCGAGCCGAAGTTCCCGATGAGGCGGTCGTAGCGGCCGCCGTTGACGATGTCGAAGCCGACGCCGCCCATAAAGGCCTCGAAGGTCAGGCCGGTGTAGTAGTCCATCCCGCGCACTTCGGCCAGGTCGAGCACGATCTCGTCGGTCAGGCCGTAACGGGCCAGCCAGTCGTAGACCTGGGCCAGGTTATCAAGGGCGGCGCGGGCGGCGGGCCAGGGGGCCAGAGCGCGGGCGCGGTCGAGGACGGCCCGGCCACCGACGAGGGTGGGCAACTGCGCCAGGACATCGGCGGCGAGGCCACCCCTGCCGTTGAGGGCGCTACGGATGTCCGACTGGCTCTTGCGGTCGATGGCGTCGTGGACGCGCTCGGCCTGGTCGGTGGGTAGCCGCGCCTCGGCCAGGATGGCGCGGAAGAAGTCCACCTGGCCCAGCGAGACGCGGAAGTCGGGCACGCCCGCCGCGCGCAGGGCAGCGACAGCCACGGCGACCACCTCGGCGTCGGCCTGGGGCGTGGCTGCGCCGACCAATTCGATGCCGGCCTGGGTGAACTCGCGCTGGCGGCCTGCCTGGACCTCGACATAGCGGAAGACGGGGGCGATGTAGTAGAAACGCAGCGGTTGGGGCTGGTCATACAGCTTGGCCCCGACGATGCGCGCCGTCTGAACCGTGATGTCGGGCCGCAGGGCCAGGGTATGGCCGCGATGGTCGAGGAAGCGGTAGGTGTCTTCCTGGACCTTGGGGCTGAGGCCCAGAGCCAGGTTCTCGAAGTATTCGAAGGTCGGCGGGATGAGCTGGGTATAGCCCCAAGCGCGGAAGACGCTCGTCAGGCGGGCTTCCAGGTCGGCGCGGCGGGCCGCGCTCTCTAGAAACAGGTCTTGCACCCCGCGCGGGAGTTTGCCGTGGAGGGAGGTTCGTTGCGCCATAGTTCAATCGTCAATCGTCATTCGTCCATCGTCATTCGTCATGCGCCAATCAATAATAGGTGGGAAGAGGGGTGGAGTCAAAGCCTTGTGGCCCGCGTTCTGCTTTTTACACCGGAGCAAGAAACAATATCGAGGGTATATGGACGAACCGATTCGAGCGACGCCCCGCTGGCGGCAGATGGTGTGGCAGCCCATTGTCATCGAGCTGGTGGCGGGGCTGCTGGTCAGTATGGGCTTGCTGGCCGTATTCGCGTACTTTGCTGAGGAGGTCATCGAGGGCGAGCGTCTGGCCTTCGACACCCAGGTCATCGACACAGTGCGGGCCTGGGCAGCGCCGTGGCTCATGCCGCTGATGATCGCCCTGACGCGCATGGGTGAGTGGTGGTTCATGGCCGGTGTCGGCCTCGTCGCGGGCTGGGCATGGTGGCGGGCCGGGCAGCGTGGCAAGGTCATCATCCTGGTCACAACGGCTCTGGGCGGCGCGGCGCTCAACCAGCTCCTCAAGCTCGTCTTCCACCGCACCCGCCCCGACGAGTTGGGGCGGCTGGTGACGGTCAACGGCTACAGCTTCCCCAGCGGCCACGCCCAGATGTCGTTCTGCTTCTACGTCATCCTCGTCTTCCTGCTCGTGTATGGCCGGCCGAGTTGGCTGCGCTTCGTCGGCATGGTGGGCGCGCTGGCGCTGGTGGGCATGATCGGGCTGAGCCGCATCTACCTGGGCGTCCACTACCCTAGCGATGTGGTGGGCGGCTTCGCCGCCGCGGCCGTCTGGGTGCTGACCAACATTCTGGCCTACCGCTGGTATTACCACCATCGGCCGGCCGTGTGACGGCGGCTCACGTGGCATCCATCCTGCTTTTCTGAGGGCAAACCCAATAGGACGATGAGGGTCAATAGTGGTATGCGACAGTCGTACTTTTCTTCGCAGCGGTGGTTGTCCAAGGCATTGACGGTGATTCGGGATGACCTGTTCTGGGGTCTGGGCATGGGGACGCTGGCCGTCGCCCTGGCGACGTATGTCGCCGAGGGCGCCTGGCGCAGCGCCGTCCTGGCGCTGGATGTCAACGTGATCAACACCACGCGCCTCGTGGCCTCGCCGGCCGTGTCGGCCATGAGTGTGGGGCTGACGACGCTGGCGGACTGGCGCGTCCTGGTCCTGGCCGTGGTCATCCTCGGCGTGCGCTGGCTCAAGCAGAGCCAGGCCCGCGAGCGGCTCCTCATTCTGGCGACGACGGGCGTCGGCGCGCTGCTGCTGGGCAACTGGCTGGACATGCTGTACCGCCGCCCGGCCCCTGACACGCTGCTCGACGTGCAGCCCATCCAGGGCACAAGCCTCGCCAGCGGGCACCTGTTGGCAGCGGTGTGCGTCTACGGCATCGCGGCCTATCTCATCGCGCGACGGCAAGCGCCCTCGCGCCGCCGCTGGCTGCTCCTCGCCACCGGGCTGGCCCTGGCCCTGATCGGCCTCGGCGACATCTACCTCGGCGGTCATTACCCCAGTGACATCGTGGCCGGGCTGGTGGGCGGCGGGGTGTGGCTCGCCGCGAACGCCCTGGCCTATCAACACGTGCAGCGGCTTCGCGTCCTGCGCTAACCTATGCTATAATCGCCCCGGCCAGCGAGCAGCAGGCAGCAGGCGGCAGGCAGTAAGCGGAAGGTGGCAGGCAGAAGGTGGCAGGCAGCACCGAGCGCCTACTCGCCATACGCCACAAGTCATGAGCTATCCGCCATAAGCCGTCTGCTTTCCGCCTTGAAACGCGGAGGGGCGATGAGCGAAGGACGACGGGCGACAGTCGAGCGTGTGACGGGCGAAACGCGGGTGCGGGTCGAGGTCAACCTGGATGGTGAGGGAACGGCCAACGTCCAGACGGGCGTCGGCTTCTTCGATCACATGTTGACCTTGCTGGCGCATCACAGCCTCGTTGATCTGACGGTTCTGGCCGAGGGTGATACTCACGTGGACGACCACCACACGGTGGAGGACGTGGGCATCACCCTCGGCCAGACGCTTTGGCAGGCCCTTGGCGACCGCGCCGGCATCCGCCGCTACGGCCACTCCCTGCTGCCCATGGACGAGGCGTTGGCGCTGGTCGCGCTCGACCTATCGGGGCGCAGTTTCCTCGTCTTCGACGCCCCGTTTAGCGCGCCCAAGATCGGGACGTTCGACACCGAGTTAGTCCGCGAGTTCTTCCAAGCCCTCGCCGGCCACGGCAAGCTGACGCTCCACCTGCGCCTGCTGGCGGGCGTCAACCAGCACCACATGGCCGAGGCGCTGTTCAAAGGCTTCGCCCAGGCCCTACGCGAGGCCATCGCCCCCGACCCTCGCCGCGCCGGCGTGCCAAGCACGAAAGGCAGCCTGTGACTCAAGTAACAAGTGTCAAGTGACAAGTTTCAAGTTGGAAGTATCGAGTCACAAGTTTCAAGTAGGAAGTATCAAGTTTCACGTAAGAACGTTTTAGTACGTGGAA
>CAZLBQ010000195.1:0-10674 GCA_964557745.1 uncultured Anaerolineales bacterium | reverse complement strand
CGGCGCGCGCTCAACATGAGCGTCCTGATTGCGACCGGCGTGCTGGCGGCCTACCTCGCCAGCCTATTCCTCATGACGGTAGGCGGCGAGACGTTCTTCGAGGCGGCGGCCATGCTGGTGACGTTCGTCCTATTCGGCCACTGGATGGAGATGCGCTCGCGGCGTGGCACTAACGAGGCGCTGCGCGCCCTGTTCGACCTGACGCCACCGCAGGCGACGGTTGTGCGTGACGGTCAGGAGGTTGTTGTCCCCAGCAGCGAGGTTCAGGTGGGCGACACCGTCCTGCTGCGGCCCGGCGACCGCGTGCCTGTGGACGGCGAGGTCACCAGCGGCGAGACGAGCATCGACGAGAGTGTCGTCACAGGCGAGAGCGTGCCTGTGAGCAAGCGGCCGGAGGATAAGGTCATCGCCGGTTCCATCAACCGCAGCGGCAGTATCCGCTTCCGTGCCACGGCGGTGGGCGCAGAGACCACGCTGGCCCAGATCGTTCGCCTGGTGCAGCAGGCCCAGAATTCCAAAGCGCCCGGCCAGCGCCTGGCCGACCGCGCGGCCCAGTATCTCGTCCTCCTGGCTGTCGGCGCGGGCATTGTCACGTTTGTCGTGTGGACCGTGTGGGGCGGGGCGGGGCTGGTGACGGCCCTGACCTTTGCCATCTCGGCCGTCGTCATCGCCTGTCCGGACGCGTTGGGCCTGGCGACGCCGACGGCCGTCGCCGTCGGGACAGGCATCGGGGCGCGGCATCAGATCCTTATCAAGGATGCGGCGACGCTCGAGGGGGTATCAGCGGTGAATGTGGTCGTGCTCGACAAGACGGGGACGTTGACAGAGGGGCGGCCCGCCCTGACCGACGTCCTGACGCCCGATGGTTCAGCCGCTGCTACGAATGCTGACGCGCTGCTGCGCCTGGTGGCGTCCGCCGAACAAGGGTCGGAGCACCCGCTGGCCGCAGCGATTGTCCAGGGCGCGCGGGAGCGAGGTGTCACACTCACGGACACAACCGCCTTTGCAGCGATCAGCGGCCAGGGGATTCGGGCCACTGTCGACGGGCGCCAGGTGCTGGTTGGTAACGCGCGCCTCATGGCTGAGTACGGCGTCGACAGCCAGGCGCTAGACGACAAGGTGGCGGCGCTGGCCGAGCAGGGCAAGACGCCCATGTTTGTGGCTGTGGACGGGCGCGCGGCAGGGGCGCTGGCCGTCGCCGATCGGGTGAAGCCGAGTGCGCGAGAGGCCGTGCAGCGGCTGGCCGCGCTGGGCATCGAGGTTGTCATGATGACGGGCGACAATCGCCGCACGGCGGACGCCGTCGCCCGCGAGCTAGGCATTGAGCGCGTGTTCGCTGAGGTGCTACCGGCGGACAAGGCGGCGGGCGTGCGGCAGTTGCAGGCGGAAGGCAAACGGGTGGCGATGGTGGGCGACGGCGTCAATGACGCGCCCGCGCTGGCCCAGGCGGACGTGGGCATCGCCATTGGCGCGGGGACGGACGTCGCGATTGAGACGGCCAAGGTGGTGCTCATGAAGAGCGACCCGCTCGACGTCATTCGCGCGATCCGTCTCTCGCAGGCGACGGTGGGCAAAATGAAGCAGAACCTGGTCTGGGCCTCGGTCTACAACGTCCTCGCCATTCCCATCGCGGCCGGGGTCCTCTACCCAGCCTACGGCATCCTGCTGCGTCCCGAATGGTCAGCGCTGTTGATGTCGCTGTCGTCGATCATTGTGGCGGTGAACGCTGTTCTGCTCAAGCGTGTGGAAGGCGATTTGATGCCGGCCCCCGACGCCGCCCGGCCTCAGGAGCGGCGTGCCGAGGCGGTCAGAATGGCGTAGCAGAGCCTCGCTATCTGGTCCGCAAAATGCTCATAGGGGATGGCAGGGTACCCGGGCCGCTGGACGCTTCATCAGCAAAACGACGGAGGTCGCCTATGTCATCCCTGACCGCCGCTTCAACGGACCACCCGCACGACCACCACGAGCACCCCCACGCTCAGCACGAGCACGCCCATGACCATGCTGCCCACGACACACCCGGCCACGAGCATGGGCATGACCACGACCATGCCGACGGCTGGCTAGGCCGCCTGCAAGAGGCGATTCCCTTCCTGCACGGCCACAGCCACGGCGAGGTCAACGTTGACTCGGCGCTGGAGGGCAGCGAGCGGGGCATCTGGGCGCTCAAGGTATCGCTGGTAGTGTTGGGCGCAACGGCCTTGTTTCAGGTCGTGATCGTCTGGCTCAGCGGGAGCGTCGGCTTGCTGGCCGACACCGTCCACAACTTTGCCGACGCGCTGACCGCCGTCCCGCTGTGGCTCGCCTTTGTCGTCGGCCGCCGCCCTGCCAACCGCCGCTATACCTACGGCTACGGGCGCGCTGAAGACCTGGCCGGTGTCGCCGTGGTCGGCTTCATCCTCGTCAGCGCGGTCGTCGCGGCTTACGAGACGTGGCAGAAGTTCCGGCACCCAGAGCCATTGCAGTATGTCGGCTGGGTGATGGCCGCCGCCATTGTCGGCTTCCTGGGCAACGAGGCCGTCGCCATCTTCCGCATCCGGGTCGGCAAGGAGATCGGCTCGGCGGCGCTCGTCGCCGACGGCCAGCACGCCCGCATCGACGGCCTGACCTCGCTCGCCGTGCTGTTCGGCGCCATTGGCAGTGCGCTCGGCTTCTCCCTGGCCGACCCCATCATTGGTCTGCTCATCACCGTTGCCATCGTCTTCATCCTCAAGGACACGGTGGTGACGATGTGGCGGCGGCTCATGGACGCCGTGGACCCCAGCCTCGTAGACGACATCGAGCGCGCCGCCCGCGAGGTAGACGGCATCCAGGACGTCCACGACGTGCGGGTGCGCTGGGTGGGGCATCGGCTGTGGACTGAACTGCACGTCAGCGTGGATGAGGACCTCCCGACCTGGCAGAGCCACGCCATCGCCGAGGAGGCGCGCCACGCCCTGCTCCACGCCGTGCCGCGCCTGTCGGTCGTCGATGTCCATGTCGACCCCTGCGGCCACAGCGGTCAGAACCACCACGCCGTGACGGAGCATCACCAACCCACCCGCGTACACGAGGAGGCGGCGGCTTAATTCTGGCACGTTTGCTGCTTGCCCTCTGGGTGTCTAGACCTGGAGGAGCTGACATGGCAGCCGATGTCGAATTGAAGCAACAGCGCCGCCCGCCTCACCCGCCAACGGACTCGGATCTGAAAGCGCAGCGCAACGAGCTAGCCGACCGCCTGGCCGACCTGCTCGACGGTCCGCTGACGCTGTTGGCCTTTGTGAGTCTGGCGCTGGTCATCGCCGAGTACGCCGGCTGGCTCTCGCCCACCTGGCTCGTTATCTCCGACCGCATTCTACTGGGCATCTGGGCGGTCTTCGCCCTGGAGTTCTTCACCCGCCTGGCCCTCGCCTGCGACAAGGGGCGCTACCTGCGCCAGAACTGGATCGCCGCCGTCTCCGTGGCTCTACCCCTCTTCCGCGTCGTGCGCGTGCTGCGCGTCGCCCGCCTCCTGCGTTCGCTGCGCCTCGTACGCCTGCTGACCTCCCTCAACCGCGGCCTGCGCGAGATCGGGGCGTCGATGGCCGGGCGCACCTTTACCTACTTCCTGACCGCGACGGTCGTCGTGATACTCGCCGGCGCAGCCGGCATCCTGGCCCTGGAGAGCGACTCGCCGCGCCCGGTCGTCAACAATTTCGGGGATGCGCTCTGGTGGACGACGACGTTGGTCGCCGCTAACGAGTTGGGCGAGAAGCCCTCGACGCCGGAGGGGCGGGTGCTGGCGATTGCCCTGGCCCTGTTTGGCATGGCCGTCTTCGGCTATATTACCGCAGCGCTGGCCTCCTACTTCGTCGGGGCGAGCGGGCGCGAGCAGGCCGCTGCCGCCGAGGCGCGCGCCACCGACCTGGCCGGCGAAGTCAGCGCCCTGCGGCAGGAACTGGCCGACCTCCACCGCTTGCTCGACACCAAGCTCGCCGCTCCCCCACCTGACAGCCACGGGACGCCTTGATGCAGCGCCAAACGCCAGGCGTCCGCCGGGGACACACCCCAGCGGACGCCTGCTTGCTACCCCATGTAGCGCCGACTTCAGTCGGCCTCTTCCGCCTTCCGCCTGCTGCCTGCTGCCTGCTGCCCCCTGCCCCCTGCCCCCTATTTACTGCGGTTGCACGTAGGCTGTGATGTGGAAGCTGGCCTCCGGGCGGGCGGGGTCGTTAGTACTGATCTTTACCTCGCGCGTCACGCGCGTCCCCGCGATCTTCTCCGTCGTCGGATCGAACGAAACCTTAACCGTCGTCTGCCCACCGGCAGGGATGACTTTGTCGCTGACCAGCGACGCCGTGCACCCTCAGGTGCTTTTCACATCCTTAATCTCCAGCGGCTTGGTCCCGTCGTTCTTGAGCGTGATGACCTTCTCGACCTTCTGCGTCGGCGCAATCTCGCCAAAGTCGTAGATGTAGCCCGTGCCCTTCAGGTCGGGGATAGCGAGGCGCGGGTTGTCGCCAATGGGCATCTCGGCGCCGGCCGGCGCGCGAACGGCGGGCACGGGCACCGGCGTGTCCGACGGCTTGCCCTGCAAGACCTGGGGCTGTTGCTGCTGCTGGTTGGGAAGCTGGACGCCCGGCTGCTGCGCCTGGGGCAGGGCGTTGGGAGCCGCACCCGGTGCGCTGGGCGCGGTCTGGACCGCCGTCTGGGCGGGCTGGTTCAGCATGCGCCCGATGGCGAACGCCGCCAGGAAAATAAGCAGCGCGGCCACGATACCGCCGCCAATTAGGGCGGCCCGCATGTCGAGCCGAATCTGCACGCTGTCTGATTTAGGCGTGCGCCTGTCACTCATGAGGTGAGTCCTCCTTCTCGCTTACACGCTGTAAGACTTCGTGGAGTAAAACGCCGGGCGGGGCGACTTGGATACGGCCCCGCGCTATGAGGCCGCAGCGTATCTTTTCCGCCCGCCCGCGCGTTATTGTTAGCGAATGGCTTACACCGTGTAAGAGCGGGGGGAGGTCCCCTTGATGAAGCGAGGCATCCAGTCCTTCAAACTCGACCAGCGCGGACTGGCGCGTGTCTTTGGCGAGCTAGAGGCGCGCATCGTGGAGGCCGTGTGGGACATTGGCCCCGCGACGGTCCAGGATGTGTGTGACCGCCTGGGCGCCGACCAGAACTACAAGACGGTCATGACCGTCATGAACCGCCTGGTCGAGAAGAACGTCCTCCTCCGCCGGCGCGAGTCGCGCGCCTTCGTCTACGTCGCCGCCGAGTCGCGCGACGAGTTTATGCAGGATGTCTCGCGCCACGTCGTGGAAGGCTTGCTCCAGGATTTCGGCCCCGCCGCCATCGCCCAATTCCTGGCCCACATGGACGCTGCGCCGGAGAGCCTAGCCGCTCTGCGGCGGCTTATCGAGACCGGTCAGCCCACGGAGGACAGCCGTGATTGAGATTCGCTGGCGCGGCGGGCGCCCGGGCGCCGATGGGCCGTTCTATGCCCTCGTCATTGTCGGCCTGAGCCTGCTGGCCGGGTTGTTTGGCTTCATCGCTCACCACACCCCCCTCGTCGCGGCCCGCGCCGCCGACGCGTGCCTCGCCGTCGCTGAGAGCGCCCTGACCCTGTCGACGGCGTTGCTCGTCCCGTGGACCTTCGTCAGCATCATTGTCGGCTTTGCCCTCGTCTCGATGGCCTGGCAGGCGCTGGCGACGCGGGCCTTGCTGCGCGGTCTGCTGGCGCGGCGTCAGGAGTCGCCGGCAGCGCTGAGGCACGCGGCGTGGGCTGTTAGCCTCTCCGATGTCATCCTGGTCGAAGACGGGCGGCCCTTCGCCTTCTGCTACGGCCTGGTCCAGCCCCGTGTGTGCGTCTCGACGGCTCTGCTGGGCCTGCTGACGCCCGATGAGCTGCGGGCCGTGCTCCTCCACGAGCGGCACCACGTCGAGAGCCGCGACCCACTCAAGATTCTCGTCAGCCGTGCCTTCGGCGTGGGCCTGTTCTTCCTGCCCGCTGCCCAGGACTTGCGCGACCGCTACTTGGTCGGCAAGGAGATCGCCGCCGACGCCAGCGCGGCCCAGGCCGCCCGCAGCGAGGTACCCCTGGCCAGTGCGCTGTTCAAGCTGCTGTCCCACGGCGGAGCGACGCTGCCGACGGCAGTGGCCGCGATTGGCGCGTTCAACCTGACCGAGGAGCGCATCCAGCGCATGGTCAAGGGCACGCCAGTCGGGCTGGCCCGCCTCGACACGCGCCGCCTGCTCGCCAGCGTCGCCGTCGTGGCTCTCATCTACGCGGCGAGCTACTTGCCGTTGGCGGCGATGAGCGCGGCCGGCGGGCCGGAAGAGTGCTCGCAGGTGAGCCTCATCGTCGAATAAGCAGTTCGAGGCGAAGACGCGCCCCAGGGCGTATCCTGGCGCAGTGGGACGCGTCTTTTAGGGTGAGGTAGTCTTACGCGGCGTAAGACTGAAGCTCGGAAATAGGGCCTGCCACCCGTATCTCATGCGGCGCAGGCGCGTTAATTAGGTTGCTTGGTCTTACACAACGTAAGAAGTCCGTCTCAGGTCCCTGGCGCTGGACCCATGGGTCCAGCGTTTCGTCTGGCGGCTCGCCGAGCCGCCCCGCGCTCCATGGATGAGACGCAGGAGTCATTGGATGCTCAGGCGATACCTAGTCATGCTATTCTTGGGCGCGTTGACACTGGCGGCATGTCAGACAACGTCAGTTGCGCCTGCTCCGGCGGTCCCGACACCGCTGCCGCTCAACAACCCCGCCGGCCAGTCCCAGGCCCCGGCCGCACAGCCTGCCGCGCCCAACGCGCCGGCCCAGGCCCCCACGGCCCAGGCCCCCGCGGCGGGTCAATTGCAGCCCATCGTCCCGACGCCCCCGCCGAGCTTCCTGGAAGGTTCAGAGAAGGCGCGCGGCGAGATTCCCGCCGCGCCCAAAGCGCCGGGCGCGGCGCAAGAGGTCAAGCCGACAACCGAGCCGTCGCCTGTGAAGGCCAGCGGTCCCACGACGACGGCCAAAGACAGGCTGCTCTATGTGCGGGGTGGTCGGCTGTGGACGGCGGGCGCAGACGGCAAGGACCAGAAGCTGCTGCTCGACGACAAAGCGCCGCAACTGTGGTCGCCGCCCAAGGATCCAGGCCGCGCCTGGGTGTCGCCGTCGGGCAAGACAGTCGCCTACTACGGCGGCGGGACGGGCGCGCTGTATGTCGTGAACAGTGACGGCACGAACAACCGCCAGGTACTCCCGCGCTCGGTTCCAGACCCAGCCGCCATCGGCGACAAAGAGGCCGACAAGGTGGGCCGCAAGCTCATGGAGCAGGAACCGGCCTGGAGTCCCGACGAGAGCCAGCTCGCAATCCTGGCCGCGCCCCAGGGGCAGATCGATCTCTATCTGGTCAACCTGAAGACCTCGCAGGCGACTCAGCTAAACAACGACTCGGCCAGCCACGGCGAAATGGTCTGGTCGCCCAAGGGCGATATGCTGGCCTTCAAGAGCCGCGACGACAACGGCAACATCGAGAAGGCGTTCGTCCTGCGCGACGGCAAGCTGACGGCCATCCCCACCGAGCAAATTGCCAAGCTCGCCAGTGAGACCGACCTGGGTGGCGTTCTGACGCTGACGTGGCTGGATGACCAGCGCCTGTTCTTCTACCCAGTCAGTAGCGCGTTGCAGTCGCTCGGCATCTGGACCTACAACACCGCCGACGGCAGCCTCAAGCCAGTCTACAACAAAGCGCTGACGACGCCGGACTACCAGAGCAAGACGCAGCAGTGGGTGTTCTCCAGCACCGACGGCAAGAACACGCTGTACGTTCTGGACCTGAACAGCGCCGAGCCGAAGACCGTTGTGCCCCAGAGTGCCCTGGCTCCCATCTGGGTTCCGGACGGCAAGCGCATCATCTACTCCGTGGACAACGGCGAGACGTACGACATCCACATCGTCAATACCGACGGCTCGAACGACAAGACCTTGGCGACGGCCGTCAACTTCATCGGCGACAACCCACCCGAGCCTAGCCCGGCCGGCAAACGCTACTTCACCCCCGACGGGCAGCGACTGGTGTACGCGATGGTTGGCGCGGACTATGGCTCGACGGGCAACAACCTGGAGAACTGGTGGACGGTGCCCCTCGACGGTAGCCAGCCCGCGACGCCCGTCACCGACATCCCGCGTATCTTCTACATCCGTCAGTTGTCCTACTCACCCGATAAGCAGTCGTGGGCCTTCACCGGCCTGCGCTACGCCGACCGCGCCACCCACCTGTGGACGTTCAGCCCCAGCGGGGGCAATATCGTCAAGGTGGACGCGGAGGTGCGCTGGTTCCGCTGGCTGGGGCCGTTGACCTCGGCGAAGGGGAACTAAACTAATCCCCAGGTGAAACCCGCTGCCCACCTGTAGCGCCGACTTCAGTCGGCTGCCGCCTCGCGTCGGCGCCACCAGGGTATGCCATGAGGGTTTCACTAACGCAGGACGTCTTTTACTCGACATAACACCGCATCAGAGACTGTATCAGGAGGAACCTCATGAGTGACCGCTCGAGCAACCAGGTTGTGATCCGTGTCGACCAGCGCCTGTTCTACGCCCTCGTCGCCGTCCTGGGCGTCGTCGCCCTGTTTGGCGTGGGCCTGTACATCGGCCGCCTGACGTCGGGCGCGGGCCGCGCGGCCGCGCCGGCTGCTCCCGTGGCCCAGTCGTCGTCGCCGCTCGCCCTGCCCCAGGGCCAGGCGCTGCCCCAGGCCGGCGCCCAGCCCGTCAATCCCGTCACCAGCAAGGACACCGCGGGCGCTAACCCCTTCCAGCAGCAGCCTGGCGCCGCCGCGCCGGCCGGTCTGGCCGACCCGTTTGGCCGCGACTCGCGCATCGACCTGCCGGAGATCAAGGATAAGGCGTACACGTGGGACTTCGGTGACGTCAAGCCCGACCAGAAGGTAGAGAAGGTTCTCAAGCTCCAGAACAACGGCAGCAGCGAGATGGTCATCGACAACGTGACGGCGTCGTGCGGCTGCACAGCGGCGGTGGTCAGCGCGGACAAGATTCCCGCCGGCCAGTCGACGGACCTGCGCGTCGGCTACGACCCGCGCGTCAACAAGGACGCGGGCAAGTTCATCACCCGCAAGGTCCAGGTGAAGTACCACTTCGCCGACGACGCGACCGTCAAGCAGGCCGAGTTCACCATCTCGGCCAACGTCACCAACTAGAGGCCAGGGGCTAGGGGCCAGGGGCGGGTGAACGGCGGACCCGAACGACCAGTCCCTAACCCCTAGCCCCTGTTCGAGAGGAGAGTCGGATGAGTAAGGCGAGACAGACAATCACCCCCCGCGCGCCGGGCGCGCCGGCGAAACCGGCCCAGCGCGAGGTCGTCATCAATGTCAATCGCAATGTTCTGTTTACGGCTAGCCTGGTCCTGGGCGCGCTGGTCTTGCTCGCGCTGGGGTTCCTGGTCGGGAATGTCGTCTTCCGCCCGCGCGGCGCAACGACCCAGACGGCGGCTTCTGCCCCCGCCGCCTCCAACCTGCCCAGCGGTCTGCCGGCGCAGTTGCAGCAGCCGGGCGTCGCGGGCGCGCCCAGCGGCGTCCAGGTCAAGCCCGCCAATCTTGACCCCAACGCGCTGCACCCCAACCTCGAAGGCTACGCGCCGGTGAGTGTGGCCGCGCTGCCGGTGGCGAAAGGGACGCCGCGTATCCAGATCATCGGGGTGGACGACAAGGCCACGCTGGACATGGGGCAGATTACACCGGGCGAGAAACGGCAGTATAATTTTGAGTTGAAGAACGTAGGCGAGGCGGACCTGGTCATCAACCAGATGTACACGTCGTGCGGCTGTACCCTGGCGACCTTCGCCGGGCGGCAGGTAACCGACGACCCGTTCGACCCGCCGGTGATCATCAAGCCGGGGCAAAGCTCGCCGCTGGTCATCAGCTACGACACCGCCGCCATCGAGGACAAGGGGCACGTGGACAAGTTCGTTCAGATCTTCTCCAACGACCCGACGGGCAAGGATATCCAGCAGCAATACCGCGAGACGCGCTTCCGGCTGTCGGGGCAGGTAGGGAACGACGAGTAGAGGCGTCAAACGCCGAGCGTAAGACGTGATGCGTGACGCGTGAAAACCAGTCGACGGTGTGACGCATCCCATGTCACGTGTCACGCGTCACGTTTCACGTCGAGAGGAGTGGGCCATGCCAAAGTGGATTAGCATTGAAGTGCGGAACGACGATGAGCCGGTCAAAGACGCGCCGCGCGTAGCCGACAGCCCGGCGCCGGAGAGTGAGGGCCAGACAGGCTCGGCCTCGGCTGGGGCGTGGATTGCCAGCATCATCGTCACCCTGCTGATCCTGGTGTTGGCCGGGGGCGTGTGGTACTTCGCCTTCCGTCCCAACCGCGCCCCCACCGCGGTGGCGGGTGTGGCGGCTCCTGGCGCGGCCAATGCGCCGGCCGGCGTCGGCATACCGGCCCCCCTGGACGACCTGCCCCAGGTCGTGGCGAGTGTCAACGGCCAACCCATTACCCGCGAGCAGTTGACGCAGCTCATCCGCATCAACCAGGCTCTCTACCCCTTGACTAACGGCAGCGAGGTCGTCCTGGACCAGGGCACCCTGCAGAGCCTCCGCATCTCGCTGCTGGAGCAGATGATCAACAACCGCCTCGAATTGGCCGGCGCGCAGGCGGCGGGCATCAGCGTGACGCCCCAGGACGTGGAGGCCGAGTACACGAAC
>CAZLBQ010000194.1:0-10698 GCA_964557745.1 uncultured Anaerolineales bacterium | reverse complement strand
GTCGTAGGGCGCGCCCTGCCCCCCGCCGCCGACGGCCAGCCCTACGAGCAAGCGTGACGCCCTCGTTTCACCGCAGAGGGCACGGAGGGCGCAGAGGAGGGTGATGATCCATTCCTCTGTGCCCTCTGTATTCTCAGCGGTGAGAAAGCTGTCGGTTCACGGGGTGGGCGAGGGGGTGGGGGTGTAGACGGCCCACGCGCCGCTGACGACGTAGCCGGCCCCGCTCACCTGCCCGCTCAGGCAGCCGCCCACACCGGGCCGCAGCGCCGCCTGGCCGACGAGGGTCACGCCCGGCGCGATGAACAGCGTCGGCTGGCCGAGCAGCGTCAGCTGGCCCTCGTCGCCGCCCCTCGGCGCGACGAACGTCGTGACCACGCCGCACACATTGAGGGGCGTCAGGGTCGGCGTCGGCTGGGGCGTCCCGCCCGTCCGGCTCCAATAGACGACCTTCCCCTCCTCCACGTCCACCTCCCAGACATTATTGACATTGGGCACGACGCGCACCGGGCCGAGCGGCTGGCTGTAGACCAGCCCCCAGCCGCCCAGCGGCGGGCTGTCAAGCTGGATACGGAACGTTCCGTTCTCCAGGCCAGCGTTGGGGAAGCACTTGGGCGTCGTCTCGCTGCCCGTGAAGCTGTACGTCACGAGCGCGTACTGCGGGACCAGGGGGTCGGTTGTCGTGTAGAGGCGAACGGTCCGCCCGACCAGTGTCGGCTCGCCGTCGTCCCAGCGGCCGTTGGCGTTGCTATCCTGGAACAGGGCCACGCACAACCCGGTGGGCGAGAAGGGCGGCGGCGTCTTGGTGGGGATGGGCGTCGCGGTGGGCGTCGGCGTGACGGACGGCGTGGCCGGATTGACCGTCGGGGTGGGGGTCAGGTGGACGGCGCCCGGCCAGGGGACCGGCGCGCGGACGCCGTAGTTCCCCGCCACCATCACCAGGTCAATCATGTTGACCTTGCCGTCGCCGTTGATGTCCGCTTGGGGCGGGAAGAGGTCCAGGCCGTAGGCCGCGGCGACGGTGATGAGGTCGGGCAGGCTGACCACGTCGTCGCCATTGGTGTCGCCGCCCAGCAGGGTGACGCCCGTGGCGTTGACGAGGTCGCCGCTCATGGCGAGGGTGAGCGCGGACGACAGGTAGCGGGGGTGGCGGACGATGACGGTGTGCAGGCCAGGCGCGAGGTCGAGTTGGACGACCCCGTTGCTGGCCGTTATCAGGGCCGGCGTCACGGCGTCGTCGACGAAGACCTCTGTCCCCTTGTAGTCGGTCGTTCCCTGCAAGGCAACGACCGTCACAAACAGGCCTGCCGGCCGCGCGTGGGCCGTCAGAGCCGCCAGCGCCCACGCGACCACCACGCCGGCCCACCATCCCCACCACCACTTCGCCACCGTTCTCCCTCCATCACCACTCTCACGCCGAGGACGCAGAGAACGCGGAGAACGCGGAGAATTATAATCCCATTCCCTCTGCGCCCTGGCGTCCTCGGCGGTGAATAATTCTACTGGGCGAGGACCAGGTCGAGGGCCGTACCGCGGGCGACGCGCTGGCCGGGGGGCAGCGACTGGCGGAAGACCGTGCCCCGCGGCGCGCCCTGGACCGGGGTGCGGCTTACCGTCCCGACCGTCAGGCCGGCGGCGGTGATAGCCCGCCGCGCGTCCGCTTCGCTGAGGCCCACGACGCCGGGGACCTCGACTTGGCCTGTCGGGGCGCCTGTCGCTGTCGGGGCGGGGCGCGTTGGCGCCGCGCCGGTGGCCGTCGGCAGCGCGATAGCCGTCGCCGTCGGCGGTGGGCCGGAGGTCGCCGTCGGGGGCGGCGGCGTGGGCGAAGCGGTGGGCGGCGGCGAGGTTGGGGAGACCGTCGGGGGCCGTGTCGCGGTGGGCGGCACGGGAGTGCCCGTGGGCGGCTGACGGGTCGCGGTCGCGCTTGGCTGGGGAGACGCGGACGGCTGGACGGCCGGTTGGTTAGTCGTCGGCGAGGCGGTCACCGCCACAATGGGCGGCGGGGTGAGACCACCCGCGCCCGAACTCAGTACGCGCCGCACCAGGGTTAAGGCCAGGATACCGAGCAGGACGAGGCCCAACAGGGCCGCCATGATCCACAACGAGGCGGGGATGCCACCGCGCTGGGGAGCGGGCGTCGGAGCGGGCGTCGGGGGGGTATAGGTCACGGGCCGTTGGGGCGGCGGCGGCATGTACCCTGGCCGCTGCGCCGCGGCGGGCTGCGCGGGAGGCATCGCCGGGCGAGACACGGGGGGCGGGACGGCCGCCATACGCGGCAGCGCCCCCGTGCTCTGGCCCGCGCTCATCTGCAAGCCGGCCAGGGCGCGGCCAAACGAGTCCATGTCGGGGAAGCGGCGCGTGGGGTCTTTGGCCATGGCGCGGGCGACAATGCCTTCCACAGCCAGCGGGACCTCCGGACGCAGCGCGGCCAGGGCAGGCGGCTCGGCTGACAGGGTCTGGGCGGCGACTTCCTGGGCCGTCGCGCCGCCGAACGGCGGGCGGCCCGTCAGCGCCTCGAAGAGCGTCGCGCCGAGGCTGTAGACATCCGACAGCGGCGACAGCGGCGCGCCCTGCAGGCGTTCGGGGGCGATGTAGGCGGGCGAGCCGAGAATGGTGTCGCCTTCCGCCGCGCCGACCGGCCGCACGATGCCCAGGTCCACCAGCTTGACGCGCCCACTCTTGTTGACCAACAAGTTGTCGGGCTTGACGTCGCCGTGGACGAGCTGGTTGCGGTGCAGGAAGGCCAGCGCGTCGGTGGCCTGGCGGGTGTACTCGACGGCGTCGGAGATGGGCAGCGGCGCCAGGCGGTTCATGGGCACCCCGTCGACGTACTCCATGACGATGTAGGGCTGCGGCCCATTGGCGTTGAAGTCAAGCACGTTGGCGATGTTGGGGTGGCTGGCCTGGGCAGCGCGGCGCGCCTCCTCACTGAAGCGGGCCAGGTAGGCCGGGTCGGCGGCCAGTTGTGGGCGCAGCATCTTGACGGCGACGGCGCGGCCAAGCCGCTCGTCCAGGGCGCGGTAGACGATGGCGGTGCCGCCCGCGCCCACCTGGCCCTCGATGCGATACCGATTATCTAGCAGTGGCGGCTGGGATGATGCCTCGGTCACGGGATAACTCCTGCTCCAGAATTACGATTTGTCGGCGACCAGCGCCATACGCCACGGCCAGTGCCAGTATAAGCGGGCCGGCACGGCGGCCTGGGCGGCCAGGTCCGCCATCTCCGCCAGCGTGTAGGCGCGGCGGATGGAAAGCGGCGCGTCGTAGCGCGTCAGGGGACTGCGCGCGATGAACGGTTGCAGCGCGAAGTACCCCACGTAGTGCAGCGGGTCGCGGACGAGATCATTGATAATAACCCCCCGGTGCGCCACTTGATACCACGACCGCAGCAGGTCAACAACATCCGGCGGTGCGAAGTGGTGCACAAACAGGGAGGCTACAATATAATCGACGCCGGAGACGAGGGGGAGGTTCCCGCCATAGGCGCCGAGGAGCTGGATTTCGGGATACGCGGCCAAGGCCGGCAGCGCGAGCGCCAGGTGGCGCTGGTTGAGGTCGACGGCCAGGACCCGCAGCGGGATGCCCTCGCGGCGCGCCCACGTCACGAGACTGATGGGGATGTCGGCCGAGCCGGCGCCGATGTCGGCGACGACCAGCGGGCGGTCCGCCTCCCGCGTAGCGGCCTGGAGGCGCGGGCGCAGGTGGCGGTGGAGGACGCGTGTCCCGCCTAGCCAGCGGTTGATGCGGCGCAGGTCGTCGAGGCTGCGGCCCGCCTCATCGAGGCTGCCGAGGTTGAGGTCCAGCGCCTCCGGGGCGTCAAAACGCGGAAAGGCCACAGGCAGACGTCAGTCGGCTTTGGGAGGCGTGGCGCTCAAGAGCGGCTGGTAGAGCCACACGGTCTCCTCGCGGCCCTCAATCGTCCCGCCGACCCACGCGCCCTCGGTCTTGTAGACACACACCGTCTGACCCTTGTTGAGCGTGCCGAATACCTTCGACTGGCTGTCGGCCTTCTCGTGCAGGTTGGCCTGGCCTGCGCTGACGTAGGACAGCCCGAGCGGCGTGTCCTTGCCGCGGCAGGCAGCGGGGAGCTTGCCATCGCTCGGCAGGGCGGTGATGGGCGCGTCGGCCGGGATGTTGGCGCGCACCGCGCGCGCGCCGCCAACCGGTACGAGCGACGCCAGGGTGGTCTTGTTCCCGGCAACGCGCGGCGCCGGATCCTTCACCGTCGCCAGGGCAGTCTTCACTCGGTCGGGCAGGTCGAGTACGCCACTGACCGGGGCGGGCAGGCGCGCCACCGAGGACTGGACCGTGGTGGTCAGCTTGCCCGAACGCCAGGCGAACACGCCGAGCAGGACAATCGTGGCGACGGCCGCGACGCGCGCCAGGGTACCGTACGGGATGTAGTCCTGGATGGTTCGCAGAGGGCGGGCGGGCTGGGCTGCCAGCACCGCGAAATTGTCGAAGAACTCCGGCAGGCGCTCGGCGGCCTGCTTCGACACCTGCCACATGCCCAACTCAGGGCGGTAGCGCCGCCGATCGCGTGGGATGGCGGCCTCGAAGCGCGCGAGCGTCTCGTAGAAGTCGGGCGAGTAGCCCAGCTGCAGATAGTAACTCGTGCGATCCTGGCGAAGATCAACGAGTGGAATGCCCATGACGTCCCCTGTCTATGCCCCAGGCGCTAGCCTTAGTCTATATGTCTTTCGCTATCATAGCAACTTGTGGACCAGTCCGCAGGCGGCGAAGAGTTGCCTGCGCTCCCGGTTTGGCCTATACTCCCTGCTTACGATGGCGTCGTTCACTGCTGCGGCCCCGGACTCCCCCTCTATAGTGTGAACGATGGTGATTTCATCTTATATTACGTTGATGTTACGATTTTGTTATGAGGCCCGTGTGAGGCCCGAATCTAGATTTAGTAGGAATGCACAACAAGACGCACTAAATATGGAAACGCTCTTGTGTTTTCGCAACGGACAGTGTATAATGGCCGGTAAGTGTCAAGGTGGCGCGTGAGACGGTTGGTCTGGTTCGCCTGGCTGCTGGCGCTCAGCCTGACGGGGTGCGAGGGACGCGTGGCCTGGCCGTGGGACCCGACGCTGACGCCCACGCCCACCCACACCCCGACGGCCACGGCGACCGTCACGCCGACTCCGACGCCGTCGGCCACCCCGACCCCCAGTCGCACACCGACGCCGACTCCCACGCCGACGCCCAGCCCGACGCCGCGCCCGGCCCAGGTGTCCCTTCAGGTTCAGCCGGGGACGGTGGCGCAGGGCAAGACACTGGCGGTGTTGGTGACGACAGACCGCCCGCTAACCCTCAAAGGCACGCTCGGCGGGCAGCCCTTAACATTCTACGCGGCGGAGAGCGCCTACTGGGCCTTGGTGGGCGCCGCGCTGGACGCGCCGCCCGGCTCGCGCCCGCTGCGCATCGAGGCGACGGACAGCCAGGGCCTCGCGTACGAGCTGACCGGGACGGTCACGGTCGTCGCAAGCGAGCAGCCGACGTTGAGCTTCTCGCTGCCCTCCGACAAGCGCGACCTGTTGTTGCCCGAGGTCATCGCGCCGGAGCAGGAAGCCCTTAACGCTGTGTGGGGCGTGCAGACGCCCTTGTGGCGCGGCGTGGCCTTCCGCCCGCCGCTGGACAACACGGCCCTCGTGTCGGCGGGCTTTGGCCAGCGGCGTATCTACGATGGGGGTGTCCTGCGCGACTTCCACACCGGGACGGACTACCCGGCCACCACCGGAACCCCGATCAAGGCGCCCGCGCCCGCCCGCGTCGCCGTCGCCGAGCCGCTGCGCGTGCGCGGCAACACGGTGTGGCTGGACCACGGCTGGGGCGTCTACTCGGGTTACTTCCACCTGTCGAATATCCTGGTCGAGCCGGGCCAACTGGTCGAGCCGGGGCAGGTGATTGGGACGGTGGGCACGACGGGCCGCTCGACGGGCCCGCATCTCCATTGGGAGATGCGCGTCGGCGGGGTGGCCGTGGACCCGCTGGAGTGGACGCGGCGGGCGATTGGGCCGGTGGGCCGCGAAGCCGGGCCGTGAGGCCGAAATGGGGTTATGACGATGCACGATACACTGATCGTGCTGGACTTTGGCTCACAATATAGCCAGTTAATTACGCGCCGCCTGCGCGAGTTGGGCGTCTACAGCGAGATGCTGCCCTGGACGACCCCCGCCGAGCGCGTCCTGGCGCTTGACCCCAAAGGCTTCGTCCTATCCGGTGGGCCGTCCAGCGTCTACGACCCCGGCGCGCCCACCCTGCCCGACTATGTCGTCGCCAGCGGGCGGCCCATCCTGGGCATCTGCTACGGGATGCAACTCCTGACCCACCACCTCGGCGGCCACGTCGCGCCCAGCGGTCGGCGCGAGTACGGCCCCGGCGAGGTGACGGTGCTTGAGCCGGGCGGCTTATTCGACGCGCTGCCGGAGCGCCTCGACGTGTGGATGAGCCACGGCGACCGCGTCGAGGCCCTGCCGCCGGGCTTTGTCTGCCTCGCGTCCAGCCCGGGTTCGCCCGTCGCCGCGATGGGTGACGGCCAGGGCCGCTTCGGCATCCAGTTTCACCCCGAGGTGACGCACACGACGCTGGGGCGCGACATCCTCGCCAACTTCGTGCGCTGCTGTGGCGCGCGGCGGGACTGGACGCCGCGCCACTTCATCGACGAGAGTGTGGACGCCATCCGCGCCCAGGTGGGCGACGGCTATGCCGTATGCGCCCTGTCGGGCGGCGTCGACTCGTCGGTCGCGGCGACGCTTGTCTCACGAGCGCTGGGGGAGCGCCTGACGTGCATCTTTGTCGATCACGGCTTGCTGCGTCAGAACGAGGCCGAGACCACGCTGGCGATGCTGCGCCCCGTCATCCAGGCCCCCATTGTCTATGTTGACGCATCGGACCGCTTCCTGATGGCGCTGGACGGCGTCACGGACCCGGAGCAGAAGCGGCGTATCATCGGGACGCAGTTCATCCGCACCTTTGAGGACGTGACGTCGGGGGACATGCGCTTCACGGCGGCCGCGCCCGAGACGCGGCCCGTCGTCCTCCAGCATCTCGAAGCGGCGGACTACCTCGTGCAGGGGACGCTCTACCCGGACGTCATCGAGAGCGCCGAGCCGTACGGGCGCGACGCGGGGACGGCGCCGGCCGCCAAGATCAAGACCCACCACAACGTGGGCGGGGTGCCGAGCGATATCCAGTTCAAGCTCGTCGAGCCGCTGCGCATGCTGTTCAAGGACGAGGTGCGCGCCGTCGGGCTGTCGCTGGGCCTGCCGCCCCAGGTCGTCTACCGCCAACCGTTCCCTGGGCCAGGCCTAGCGGTGCGTATTCTGGGTGAGGTGACGCGGGAGCGGCTGGCGACACTGCGTGCGGCGGACGCCGTCGTGCGCGAGGAGATCGAGGCTGTCCCGCTCACGCCGCCGGTCTGGCAATTCTTCGCCGTGCTCGTGCCCGTGAAGAGCGTCGGCGTCCAGGGCGACTTCAGAACGTACGCCGACCTGATTGTGATCCGCGCCGTCACGAGCGAGGACGGCATGACCGCCGACTGGGCGCGGCTGCCCCATGACCTGCTGGCCCGCATGGCCGCGCGCATTGTGAATGAAGTCCCGCACGTCAACCGCGTCGCCTATGACATTACGAGCAAGCCCCCGGCGACGATTGAGTGGGAGTGAGAGCGTGAAACGTGAAACGTGAAACGTCAAACGGAGATCGTCTATCTCACGTTTCACGCATCACGTTTCAGAGGAGGAGCTTATGGCGGCGAAGAAGCCGGCGGACGTGACAACGGATACCGCGTTGGGGGCCAGGGTCGACGGGGTGTGGCAGGCGGGCGGCTCCCATGTCGCCGTCTTCCTTCCGGGAACCGTCGGGCGCGCCGAGCGCGGCCTGTTCGCCATCGCCATCGACCTGGCCGGGCCGGCCGAGGGACGAGAGGCCCAGAGCCGCCAGATGCTCGAGGCGGCGAAGAATGCCTACTTCCAGGCCACCGGGACCATTACCATGGGCCTGCGCAAGGCCGTCGAGGCGGCCAATGACACGCTCTACCAGGCCAACCTGACGACGCTGCGCGAGCAGCGCCGCCACGCGGGCATCAGCGTCGCCGCCCTGGTCGATGCTGACCTCTACCTGGGTCAGGCGGGGCCGTCGCTCATCTACGTCATGCAGGCCGGGGATCTGCTCCAGTTCCCCGCCGACTCGCCCTGGCTGTCCAACGAGGAGAAGGAGGGTGAGGGTGGTTGGTACCCGCTGGGGGTGCGCCGCTCGATCCAGGTGGATCTCTACCACGTCGAAGTCGGCGATGACGACACGGTGGTGATGACGTCGCCGGTCGTCGGGCGGCTGGCCCGGCCCGATTACCTGGAAGCCGTCCTCGACCAGGCGCCGTCGGATATTGTCACCGACCTGGACCAACTGGCGGCCAACGCGCCCGACACGCCCGACCTGGTGGCCCTCGCGCTGCGGCTGGCGGGGACGGGCGTCGAGACGACGCCGGCCCTGCCTCCGGTGGAGGGCGACGCGGCGGCGCCGACGACGGAGACCGAGCCGGAAGCCGAGCGGGCGGTTGTGCCGCCGGTCGGGGCGTGGCTCGGCCAGAAGTCGAAGGACGTCGCCGGTAATGTCGGGCGTGGGGCCAGCACGGTGTTCAAGGGCGCGCTGCCCGACCGACCAGCGGGCGAGAGTGTCGTCCCACGCGGCCCGCAGTTGTGGCGCCTCCTGGCGCTGGTCAACCCCCTGATTGTCCTGGCGATCGTCATCGGCCTGACGCTGCGTTCGTCCGCCCAGCGGCGCGCCCAGGACGAGCAGGTGGCGACGTTGCTGACCGAGGCGCAGGAGCGCCTGACGGCGGCGACGGGCAGCCAGGCCGACCGCCAGTCGGTCCTCAACCTGCTCAACGACGCCGAACAGCGCGCCCAGGACGCGCTCAAGATTCGCCCCAACAACGAGGCGGCGCGCAAGCTCCTCAACGATGTGCGGGCGGCGAAGGAGGAGGGCGCAGGCGTCTACCGCCTGGCCGACCTCTCGCCTCTCGCCGCGCTGACCGAGCCGGGGACGATTGCCCAGAAGGTCTGGGTGGCGGGGCCGTACGCGTATCTTCTGGATAGCGGCCTCAACCGGGTGGTGCGGGTGCGGCTCGACGGGGCCGCCAGCGCGCCGGAAACTGTTCTCAAGAGCGGTGATGCCGTCGGCGGGCGAACGGTCGGTGACCTGGCCGACTTGGTGTGGCTGCGGGCGGGCGGGGCGCGCACTATCGAGGATGTCGCGGCTTTAGGGCGCGACGGCGCGCTATATGCCATCAGCCCGACGGGGGCCAAGACGGCGATTGGCGTGGGCGGCAGCCGCGACTGGCAGAACCCGCTGGTGGCCGACACCTACGGCGGCAACTTCTACCTGGCCCAGGCCGAGAAGGGGCAAATCCTCAAGTACACGCCGACCGGGAACGATGCCTTCAGTGACGCGGCCACGCCGTGGCTGGCCCAGCCCGCCGACCTCAAGGGCCTGGTCGACATGGGCATCGATGGCCAAATCTACACCCTGATGGGCGACGGGCGCGTGCGGCGCTTCAGCGCGGGCAAGGAGGACAAGTTCGACCTCAAGGGCTTCGACCAACCGTTGGCTAGCCCGCGCGCGCTGTTTGTCGCGCCGGACAGCAAGTCGCTGTACGTCGTTGAGAACGGGCGGGTGGTCGAGATGACGAAGGACGGGGCGTTTGTGCGTCAGTTCCAGCCGGCCCCCGACGACAAGCCGTTTGACGACCCGCGGGCCGTGTTCGTGGACGAGAAGGCCGAGCGGGTGTATGTCGTGAACGGCAACACGCTGTTCGCGGCGTCGCTGCCCAAGCTCAAAGCGACGAAGACCCAGTAGCATACTATAAGGACCACCATGTCTACCTCCTCTCGCGTGACCCAGTTGCGGCGCGCGTTGGCCGACCAGAACCTCGACGCCCTCGTCGTCAGCGACGGCGTCAACCGCCGCTACCTGAGCGGCTTCACCGGCTCGGCCGGCTGGCTCATCATCAGCCCCAGCGCTGCCACCTTCGCCACCGACTCGCGCTACTACGAGCAGGTCGGTCAGCAAGCGCCCGAGTTCAAGCTCGAACGCGTGGGCTACGAGTTTGTCGAGAACCTGGGGCGGATGCTGAGTGAGGCCGGGGCGAAGCGCGTCGGCTTCGAGGCCAAGACTGTGACCGTCGCCGAGTACCAGAACTGGCTCAAGCACACACCAGGCATTGAGTGGGTGGCGACGGAGGCGCTGGTCGAAGGCCTGCGCGCCGTCAAGGACGCGGCAGAACTGGACAAGATTCGCGCCGCCGTTGCCCTGACCGACGAAGTGTTCAGCCTGGTCACCAGCTTTATCGCGCCCGGTATGACCGAGAGCCACGTCGGCTGGGAGATTGAGAAGTTCTTCCGCCAGCACGGCGCGCAGAACTGGACCGCCGGGCCGATTGTCGCCAGTGGCCCCAACAGCGCCTTACCCCACGCCCGCCCCACCGACCGCCGCATCCAGGCCGGCGAGCCGATTACCATCGATCTCGGCTGCATCTTCGAGGGCTACCACTCGGACATGACGCGTACCATTGTCCTGGGGCACGCGGACAGCCGGTTTGAGGAGGTGTACGGCATCGTCCTCCAGGCGGTCCAGGCGGCCGAGGCCGGGGTGAAAACGGGGGCGGTGGGCAAAGCGGTGGACGCTCTGGCGCGGGAC
>CAZLBQ010000193.1:0-10699 GCA_964557745.1 uncultured Anaerolineales bacterium | reverse complement strand
ACCTGGACGCGACCATCGCCCTCGAGCGCTCCATCTTCGAGCAGGGCATCTTCCCTGCCGTCGACCCGCTCGGTTCGACCAGCCGCATCCTCGACCCGCGTGTTGTCGGCGAGGAGCACTACGCTGTGGCGCGTGGTGTGCAGCGCGTCCTCCAGCGCTACAAGGACTTGCAGGACATCATCGCCATTCTGGGCGTTGAGGAGTTGAGCGAGGACGACAAGCTGACCGTCTCCCGCGCCCGCAAGATCTCGCGTTTCCTGAGCCAGCCGATGTTCGTGGCCGAGCGCTTCACGAACAAGGAAGGCCGCTACGTCAAGATCGATGATACGGTCAAGGGCTTCCGCCAGATTCTCAACGGCGAGTTGGACGACATCCCGGAGCAGGCTTTCTACATGCAGGGCGGCATCGAGGATGTGCTCCAGACTGCCGACGAGTTGAGGAAGGGGCGCTAGCCATGCCCATCCACCTGGAAGTCGTCGCGGTGGACCGCATGGTCTACAAGGATGACGTGGACATGGTGGTGGTGCCGGGGGCGGAGGGCGAGATGGGCATCCTGCCCCGCCACGCCGCGCTCATGTCGGCCCTCAACTATGGCGACCTCGTCATCAAGAAGGCCGGCCAGCCCGACCAGCACATCGCCATCGGCGGCGGCTTTGTCGAAGTCCGCCCCGACCGCGTGACCATCCTCGCCGACAGCGCCGACCAGGCCGACGAGATCGACATCGCCCAGGCCGAGGAGGCGCGCCGCCGCGCCCAGGAGTCGCTGGCGCGCGGGCTGGAGGCCGTGGACGAGGAGCGCGCCCTGGCGGCGCTCAAGCGTGCCCGCCTGCAGCTCAAGATTGCCGAGCGCACGGGGCGCGGTGGGCGTCGGTCTGGCGGCTCGTAACGAACGGGCTGGCTAAAACGTACTCATAGTGCGGAGTGTGACTCCCGCAGGTCGGTTGCCTGCGGGAGCGCCATGTTTGACGCTTTTTGACCGCAAGAGAGGGCGTCACTATACTTCACGCGCCGAAGGACCACGGACGATAGACGAATGGTCGACCCTGTCTGGCGTTCGTCGTTGGTCCCTGGTCCTTCGTCTGTAGGCTATTATCCTGGTTGAGGGACTCCCTGCATGTTCACGCGTTATATCGGAATCGACCTCGGCACCGTCAACGTCCTCGTCCACGAGCGGGGGCGCGGCATCGTGCTCAAGGAGCCGTCGGTCGTCGCCATCTCGGTCAACGACAACCGCATTGTCGCCGTCGGGCAGGAAGCGCTCGAGATGTTGGGCCGCACGCCCGACACCATCGAGGTCGCCCGCCCCTTGAAGGACGGCGTCATCGCGGACTATGTCGTCACCGAGGCTATGCTGCGCTATTTTATCCAGAAGGTGTGCGGGCGGCTGCGCCTGTTCAAGCCGGAGGTGATGGTCTCCGTACCGGTGGGCGTGACGTCGGTCGAGAGCCGCGCCGTCCATGACGCGGCCCTCCAGGCGGGCGCGGGTGAGGCGTTCCTCATTCCCGAGCCGCTGGCCGCCGCCATTGGCGCGGGCCTGCCCGTGGCGACGCCGACCGGCAACATGGTCATCAACCTGGGCGGCGGGACGACCGAGGCGGCCGTCGTGTCGGTCAACGGTATCGTCCAGTGGTCGTCGGTGCGCGTGGGCGGCAACAAGATCGACGAGGCCATCGCGGCCTACGTGCGGCGCAAGTACAACCTGCTCATCGGCGAGCGCACGTCGGAAGACATCAAGATTACCATTGGCAGCGCCATCCCCCTGGAAGAAGAGATGACCATGGAGGTGCGCGGGCGCGACCAGGTGGCGGGCCTGCCGCGCACTATCAAGCTCACCTCCTCGGAAGTGACCGAGTCGATTGCCGAGCCGCTGGCAGCGATTGTCGGCGCGGCGCGCGAGGTGCTGGAGAAGACGCCACCCGAACTGGCCGCCGATGTCATCGACCGCGGCGCGGTGATGACGGGCGGCGGGGCCATGCTGCGCAACCTGGACCGCCTGCTGACCGACGAGACGGGCATCGCCTTCTACCCCGCCGACGATCCCATCTCGTGCTGCGCGCGTGGCGCGGGCCGGGCGCTGGAGCACTACGAGATTCTCAAGCGGACGATGAAGCCGGTGTATTAGAGGCAGAAACGCGTGGACACCGGGACGAACTATGTGTTCGCCCTGGCCTGATATGGGGTTGGCCCCTACAGGAAACAATGAGGGCGCGAAGGGGACATTCTCCTTCGCGCCCTCGTCTATCTAGCAGACTTATCGGTGCGTCATCGGCGCCTGCGGGGAGGCATGGTCAGCAGCAGCGTTGGGGATTGGATGATCGCCACCAGCCGTTACTACCGAGCTACCCGCCTGCAACGTCAGGCCAGCGCTGGGCGAATACATGGCTTCGCTGAATGTGCTACCGCTGGGGGCGGTGGCAAGAGCAAATACCGGATGTGCAGCGCCGCCTGAGAAGGACGTCGAGATGTAATCCCCTACCATTCGACCCTGGCTGGTATTGGCTATCCAACTCAAGCTCAGCGGCCCAGCCAGCGTCGTCGCCGGTGACCAGTGCCCGCCGCCGTCAGTCGATGAGATGAAGCCAATGTTAAGCTGGCAGGTCGACGACGAGCAGTTGGCCGTGGGATAATAGTAGTAGGTCAGGGCTAGTTTAGCGCCTGCGCCTGAGGTGGCAGAGTCGACGGCGAGGCCCGGAATGAAGTGGTCAACGCCACTGTTTGTGCCGTCGATGGGGATGCGTACGGGGGATGTCCACGTGGTGCCGTTGGTCGAGGTGCTCATCACAATGTCGTTGGACTTGCAGCCCTTGCGGAAGCGGCAATCCTGCCAGACCACATAGACCTTGCCGGCTGCATCAATCTCGGCCGACGGCAACGGTCCCGTCCGCAAGCCACCTGCAACTGTGTGGTCGGTCACGGTGGTGACAGTCACGGTGCTGCCCCAAGAAGCGCCGCCATTGGTGGAGACGAACGAGAGGATGGCCGTCTCGTTCGCATTGGCAATGGGGACAACCACCGTGCCGTTCGGCTGGACCACGGGCTGACCACCCAGCCCAGCGGCGTTGTTAGCTGTACTCTTCGCCGCTCCCCACGTCACCCCACCATCACTTGAGGTGCTCATCTGGATGCGGTTGCCATTGCCGTGGTCGTCCCACTCGGTGTAGCACCTGCCGTAGTAGGAGCTGGTCGCCGTGTTATCGCAGACGATCCAGTTCTTGTCCAGGTCGCCGCCCGTCGCCGTGGTCACGGGATTGCTCCACGTCAGGCCGCCGTCGAGTGAGCGGCTGGTGAGCACAGCAGCGCCATGTACGCCCCCAGCCTCGGAAAGAGCGAGGGATGAGATCATCCACACGTTGTCCTTGGCATCATAGGCAACCGCCGGATCGCTCACGCGGTCATACGTCCCGCCCTGGAACTTCGTGACGCCAGGCAGACAGCCGTTGCTCCAGGAAGTCCCGTTGTCGGTCGACGTTGACCAGCAGATATTGGATGAGCCGCCATCGTAGAAGCGGCCAGTTTGCGCCGCCGCCACAATGGTCGAGCCGTAGGCGAACGTATCGGGTTCAACCTGGGTCTTGTGTTGGCTGGTGGTGTTGGTGTACGGATCCGAACTGATTTGCGTCACGGCCACGTTGGCCGACGCGACGAGCGCCGACGAGAGGACAACCGTCACACTCAGGATCACTGTCCACAGGCTCATCCATCGCATCCGGCTATGCATCTAGGCACCCTTCTTTCTACCCAACATGGGGTAAGGAGCAGCCCGGCCTGACGAACACAGGAGGGCAATGATAGAGGAAAAACCCAGCGGGTCAAATGCACCTATCTATATGTTTATTTGTCATATATCTGCCTCACACGCGTGCGCCACATCAGCAGTAGCGTAAGAAGCGCGCCGTCGTCTAGCTCTAGGCAGTGACCGGGTGGCCCATAAGAACTGCAACCGCCTGGCGTCCTATTCGTATAGTTAGTTTGACAGGCTAAGTATTGGCAGGGAACAATGAGCAAGACAACGTGGGCTATGATAATTGGCCTCCTGGTGGTCGTCGTGCTGGGCGGGCTGGGTGTCCAGCGGATGCGGGCGGCGCAGTCGGCGGCGACGGTGACGCCCGTCGAGACGGCGGTCGTCGAGCGCGGCGACCTCGTCGCCTCGGTGAGCGCCACGGGCAGCGTCGAGCCGCAGACAACCCTGGCGCTGACGTTCAAGAACCCCGGCCGTCTGGCCGAGGTCAAGGTCAAGGCGGGGGACACGGTCAAGGCGGGCGACGTCCTGGCCCAGTTGGAGACGGGCGAGCTAGACCTGGGGGTGGCGCAGGCGCGGGCCACGCTGGCCTCGGCGAAGGCCAATCTGGCGAAGGCCCAGGCGGGCGCGACTGACCCGGACCGTGCGGCGGCGGAGGCGGCGGTGCGCTCGGCGAAGGCCGCGCTGGCCCAGTTGAAGGTCGGGCCGACGCAGGCCGACGTGGCCCAGGCGCAGGCCGGCGTGCGGGCGGCGCAGGCCAACCTGGACAAGCTGCGCAGCGGGCCGCGCGACCAGGATGTCGAGACGGCGCGGCTGAATATCGAACAGGCCAAGAATAACCTGTGGGGGACCCAGGCGCAGCGGGACGGCGTGTGTGGGCGCGCGGGCCAGAAGGACCCCATCAGCCGCCAGATTCCCGTTCCGCAGTCAGACTGTGACAAGGCCCAGGCCGCTGTGCAGGCAGGCGAGCAGGCCGTCCAGATCGCGCAGCAGAACTTCGACAAGCTCCAGGCGGGGCCGACACAGACCGAACTGGCCGCGGCGCAGGCGGAAGTCGACCGCGCCCAGGCGCAGTTGGCGAAGGTGCGCGAGGGAACGACAGCCGAACGGCTGGCCCAGGCTCAGGCCGAGGTGGACCGCGCCCAGGCCCAACTGGACAAGCTCAACGCCGGGCCTACCAATGAGGAGATCGCGGCGCTGCAAGCCGCCATCGACCAGGCCCAGGCGGGCCTCGACCAGGCCGAGCTGCGGCGGCGCGACGCGGCGCTGACGGCGCCGGCCGACGGGACGGTGGCGGCGGTCAACGGCAAGGCGGGCGAACTGGTGGCGCAGACGACGCCCGTTGTCACCCTGGTCGACTTAAGCCACTTGCAGGCGTCGCTGACGATTGACGAGACGGAGATCAGCCGCGTCAAGCTCGGCCAGCCGGCGCGGGTGACACTGGACGCCCACCCCGGCCAGGACCTGGACGCCAAGGTGGCGGAGATCGCCCCCACGGCGACGGTCCAGCAGGGCGTGGTGACGTACCGGGTAAAGGTTGGGCTGCCTGCGACAGACCTGACGCTCAAGCCGGGCATGACGGCCAACGTGGAGATTATCCTGGACAGGCGCCCTGGCGTGCTGCTCGTCCCGAACCGCGCCCTGCGCTCGGCCAACGGCCAGCGCGTCGTGCAGGTGGTCAGGGACCCGGCCCAGCCGCCGGTGGAAGTCGCGATCAAGACAGGCTTGAGCAATGACACCGTCACCGAGGTGGTATCGGGCCTGAGCGAGGGCGACCGCGTCGTGACCCAGGTGACGCCGACCAACAACCCGTTTGGCGGCGGCTTCGGCGGGCGGTAGGATGATTGAACTCGACCACATCACCAAGACCTATCGCATGGGTGAATTTGAGGTCCACGCCCTGCGCGGCGTCAGCCTCACGCTCGACGACGGCGAACTCGTCGCCATCATGGGGCCTAGCGGGTCGGGCAAGTCGACGTTGATGAACATCGTGGGCTGCCTGGACCAGCCCACGAGCGGTGTCTACCGCCTGGACGGGGTGGACGTGTCGCGGCTGAAGGACAGCCGGCTGGCCGAGATTCGTAACAAGAAGATCGGCTTCGTCTTCCAGAGCTTCAACCTGCTGCCGCGCACCAGCGCCCTGGACAACGTCGAACTGCCCCTCATCTACCAGAACGCCAGCCGCCGCCGCGAGCGCGCCAAGGCGGCGCTGGCCGCCGTCGGCCTGGCCGACCGGCTCCACCATAATCCCAGCGAGCTATCGGGCGGCCAGCAGCAGCGCGTCGCCATCGCCCGCGCTCTGGTGACGGAGCCGTCGGTCATCCTGGCCGACGAGCCGACCGGCAACCTGGACACGCGCAGCAGCGAAGAGGTGATGGCGATCTTCCAGCAGTTGAACCGCGAGCGCGGCATCAGCGTTATCTTCGTCACCCACGAGCCGGACATCGCGGCCCACACGCGGCGCGTCATCCGGCTGCGCGACGGGCGGCTGGCGGGCGACGAGGTCACCCCCCGGCCCGTCGACGCGCGGCAGGCGCTGGAAGCGCTGGCGCTCGAGCCGGTCGAGGCGTGAGGGGAGGCGCTGACATGCCCATCTGGATGTCATTCAAGGTCGCGCTACGCGGCCTGGCGGCCAACAAGCTGCGGGCGGCGCTGACGATGCTCGGCATCATCATCGGTGTCGCGGCGGTTATCGCCCTGCTTGCGGTCGGCCAGGGCGCGCAGGCCGAGATTACGCGTCAGATTCAGGGCATTGGCTCAAACCTGGTGGTCGTCATTCCGGGCGCGCTGCGCCAGAGTGGCGGCCCCGCCCAGGCGCTCGGCTCAGCGGCGACGCTGACGATGGAGGACGCGCAGGCGCTGGCTGACCCGGCCAACGCGCCCAACATCTCGGCCGTCGCGCCCATCCTCCAGTTGCAGGCGCAGCTCGTCTACGGCCCGCAGAACACCAACACCTCGGTCATCGGCGTCACGCCGGCCTACGCCCAGGTGCGCAACGTCAAGACGAGCAGCGGGCGCTTTATCGACAAGACCGACCTGGACAGCGCGGCGCGGGTCGCCGTGATCGGCGCCATCCCCGCCCGCGACCTGTTCAAGGGCGAGGACCCCATCGGCAAGACCATCCGCGTCCAGGGGCTGCCGGTGCGGGTCATCGGCGTCGTCGTCGCGCGTGGGGGCGGCGGGCCGTTCGGCAACACCGAGGACGATCAAATCTTCATCCCGCTGTCGACGGCGCAGACGCGGCTGGCAGCGGCGCGCGCGGCGGGCAGCGGCGAGCGGCTCATCTCCGGCATCAACATGTCGGCCGTATCGGAGGATCGGGTCCAGGCGGCCATCAGCGATGCGACGGCGACGCTGCGCCAGCGCCATCGCCTCGGTCCCGACGACCAGGACGACTTCTCGGTCATCAGCCAGCAGGACCTGCTGGGGGCCTTTAGCCAGATCACATCCATCCTGACCGTCTTCCTGGGCGCCATCGCGGCCATCTCACTCCTGGTGGGCGGCATCGGCATCATGAACATCATGCTGGTGAGCGTGACCGAGCGGACGCGGGAGATTGGCCTGCGCAAGGCCATTGGGGCGCGGCGCTCCGACATCCTCGCCCAGTTTCTCATCGAGGCGGTGACGCTGTCCGTCCTAGGTGGCGTGATTGGCATCCTGCTGGGGGTGGGGATCGCGCGGGCGGTGGACACGACGGGGGTGATTCGGACCGTCGTCTCGGCCGAGTCCGTCCTGCTGGCCGTCGGCTTCTCTGTCGCCGTCGGACTGTTCTTTGGTATCTACCCAGCGGCGCGCGCGTCGGGCCTGAACCCCATCGAGGCGCTGCGTTACGAGTAAGGGCGACAATGGACGATAGACGACCGACGATGGTCAGACTGACATCGTCTATCGTCCTTCGTCCATCATCTAGCGTTCGAACAGGTCGCCGGCCTGTTGTCGGGCGCGCAGGGCCGCTTCCGCCCGATCGGCCACCTGGAGCTTGCTCAGGATGGTCGAGACGTAGTTGGCGACGGTCTTACCGCTAAACGACAGCGCGCGGGCGATGTCAGCGTTCGAAGCCCCCTGGCTCATCAACTGCAAAATCTCGCGCTCGCGGTTGGTCAGGCTGGGGAAGGTCTCGTGCGGCACGGCCGGACGCGCCAGGGTGAAGAAGTCCGTCAGTCGCGCCGCGATGCCGGGGCTGAAGATGGCCTCGCCGCGCCCGACGGCGCGAATGGCGCGCAGCATGTCGTCCTTCTCGGCGTCCTTGAGGACATAGCCCCGCGCCCCCGCTCGCATGGCCGTGAACACCGTGGCGTCGTCCTCGAACATCGTCACGATGAGAATACGCACCCCAGGCTGCGCCTGAGTGATGCGGCGCGTCGCCTCGATGCCGCTGACGCCGGGCATCTTGACGTCCATGAGGATGACATCCGGCTGGAGCGACGCCGTCAGCCGCTGGACCTCCTCACCCGTCGTCGCCTCTCCCACCACCTCGATATCGGGGAGCGTCTCCAGAAGCATCCGCAGCCCGTCGCGGAACAGCGGGTGGTCGTCGGCAATCAGGACCCGCAACCGGCTCATGCCGCCTCCTGACGCTCAGTCGAGCCGACCGGCAGGTGGGCGACGACGCGCGTTCCCTCGCCCGACGCCGACTCCAAATCCCACGTTCCGCCCAACTCCTCGGCCCGCTCGCGCATCGAGCGCAGCCCGACCCCGGCCCGCGCGGCTAGCGGCAGGCCGACGCCGTCGTCGCTGACCTCGACTATCAACGTTTGAGGCGTTGGGCAGGCGAGGCGAATCTGACAGCTGCGGGCTGACGCGTGGCGGACGACATTCATGAGCGCCTCCTGAACGATGCGATAGGCGGCCACTTCGGTTGCCGCCGAGAGCGAGGGCAGGGGCTGGGGTACGTCCAGCGTCAGGTAGGGCCGCTCGCCATCGACGGTCGCGTTGAAGACCGCCACCTGCTCGCGGATTGCCTCGACCAGCCCTAGCTCGTCCAGGGCCGGCGGCCGCAGGTCGTAGGCCAGCCGCCGCACATCGGCCACAGCGCTCCGTATCGCCGCCCGCAGCTTCGTCAAGGCCCGCGCCGCCCCCACCGGGTCCCGCGTCAGCATCTCCTCGACACTCGCCGCCGTGAGGCCGAGCGCCGCCAGGCTCGGCGCGAGGTCGTCGTGCAGGTCGCGCCGCAAGCGCCGCCGCTCCTCCTCCCGCGCCAGCACCAGCCGCTCGCGGGCGCGCTGGAGTTCGGTCATCACGCGCACGCTATGCGCCGCCACCCCGGCGTGGTGAGCGAGATCGTCGAGGAGACGGCGGTCGGCGGGGGACCACTCGTCGTCGGCGACGCGGGGGCAGACACGCAACTGGCCTACCACATCACCCTGGTAGACGAGGGGCAGGGTGAGCAGCTTGCCGACCGGCTCGCCGGTGGCCGCGCTGAGCACGAACGCGTTGTCCTGCTTGAGCGCCACTGCCGCGTAGGGCAGCTTCAAGGCGTCCCTAACCGTCGTCACGACGGTCGGCAGCACGGCGTCGGGTTCGATGACCCCTTCCAGGCGCTGGCCGAGACGCGACAGGACGGTGTATGGCTCGTCGCGCCGCCCGTAGAGGAGGCGGTTGACGCCGCGCTGGAGCCAATCGCGCAGCGGCTGGAAGATGACGGCCACGACACCCGTGGCGACAAGGGCGATCCAGGGATTGCCCTGGCTGTGGAAGATGGCCCCCAGGTAGCCCACGACCAGCACGTACAGGCCGACGATGAGCGCTGTCAGCGCTCCGTAGACCAGCGTGCGGTTGATCAGAACGTCGATGTCGTAGAGGTGATAGCGCAGGATGGCGACGCCGACGGCGACGGGCAGGAACGGCAGGCTGAAACTCAGCAGGATGCCGGAGACGGGCGCGTCGCCCGCGCCGCCGCTCAGGTAGGCGGCCGCGCCCAGAATAAAGGAGGCGATGAGCAGAGCGGTAGCGTAGGCGAACCACTTGAGTTGCTCGCGCTCGACCCCCGTGGCGCGGCGCAAGCGGGCCACAGGCGCGGCGAGGGCCGCCAAGAGGCTCATGAACATGAGCAAGGTTGCCACGGTGGACAGAGCGTCGCGGGCGTCGTCGTTGGTCAACAGTGGGAACGGGTTCGCTACCTCGGGTAGGCTGGTGTCGACCGGGCCGGGGCTGAAGGACGTTACGAAGGTGAAGAGCAGCGTCGCCGTGACCGCCAGTCCCAAGACCGGCTGCCACCGGGCCCCGGGCAGCAGCACGTCCGGGAAGAGCAGCGGGAGGAAGATCGCCGTCAAGGCCACCGTCGGGCCAACGGTCAGGAAGTAGAGCCAGACGATGAACGCTCCGGCGGGTAGCGCGCCGGGCGCGGTGACATACGTGTAGCGGCCATACTGACCGACCCACGCCCTGAGGGCCGAGACCAGCCCCGTGACGCACAACAGCCAGCCCACGCGGTTGCGCGGCCGCCGTGTCACCACCAGCGCTCCCATCGTGGCGAACGCCACGCCCGCCGCCGCCTCGCAGACCACGAACTCGGCGAACAGGCGAACGAGGGTCAGGTGGTTGAGCGCCGCCAGAGTCAGCCCGGCCCCCACCTGGACGACCGACAGCCCCCACAACGCCCACGCCAACGCGGGCGTGGCCTGAGCGTATGAGCGTATTCTGATTGGAGTGGCGCTCAGTCTAGTCATCACTCCGTCACTTCTCTGCACCACGCTGCCTCTGCCGGGGGCAATCCCCCTTGCAGTCAAGATGAGCCTGCATTGTACTGTGTTTCGGCGACAGCGTCCAGACGAGGGCGACCGGCGGCTCAAGTCCTACGAAGTCCGGTCGCCCCCATATTTTTCGCGGGGGATAGGCTCTCCGCCACGCTGCGGCGTTCAGGCCGCAGTCCCCATATAGAGAACCCTACGTCTCAGGGGAAACTGGGGCGTCCTGCGCGCCGTCCCGCCCAGCGGCCACATCGCCGGCGTCTACGCCCGC
>CAZLBQ010000192.1:0-10758 GCA_964557745.1 uncultured Anaerolineales bacterium | reverse complement strand
ACTTCACCGACGCCGGGGCCAGCCCGTGCTCCTCCAACTGGCGTGGGATGAGGAACTGGCGCGCGATGAGGAGCTTCTCCTCCTCGATGTAGCCCGGGAAGCGGATGACCTCCATGCGGTCACGCAGGGCGTGGGGGATGGTCTCCAGGCTGTTGCACGTCGTGATAAACATGACCTTGGACAGGTCATAGGCCACGTCGAGGTAGTGGTCCGAGAACTCGAAGTTCTGCTCTGGGTCGAGGACCTCCAGCAGCGCCGCCGAGGGGTCGCCCCGGAAGTCATTCCCGACTTTGTCGATCTCGTCGAGCATGAACAGCGGGTTCACCGTCCCCGCCCGCCGCATGGTCTGGATGATGCGGCCCGGCAGCGCCCCGATGTAGGTGCGGCGGTGCCCGCGAATCTCGGCCTCGTCGCGGATGCCGCCTAAGCTGACGCGCACGAACTTGCGGCCCAGCGCCTCGGCGATGGAGCGGCCCAGGCTCGTCTTGCCTGTGCCCGGCGGCCCGACGAAGCACAGAATGGGGCTGCGCATCTTGTTGGCGGCCAGTTTGCGCACCGCCATGTACTCCAGGATGCGCTCCTTGGCCTTGGGCAGCCCGTAGTGGTTGTCGTCCAGGACGCGCTTGGCGTGACGCAGGTCCATGTTGTCGGTCGTCGCCGTCGTCCACGGCAGTTCGATGAGCCAGTCCAGGTAGGTGCGGATAATGACCATCTCTGGCGAGGCCGGCGGCATCTCCGCCAGGCGCGACAGTTCCTTCTCCGCCTTCTCGCGTACCTCCTGGGGCATCCCCGAGGCGGCGATCTTCTCGCGTAGCTCGCTCAACTCCCGTAGCTGTGGGTCGCCCTCGCCCAACTCGGTCTGGATGACGCGCATCTGCTCGCGCAGGTAGTACTCGCGCTGGCTCTTGTCCACCTCTTCCTGGACGGCGTTGTGGATCTTGCTCTGCAGTTGCAGGACGTCCAACTCCTGCGCCAGCAGCAGGCTGATCTTCTCCAACCGCTCGCGGGGGTTCAGCGTCTCCAGGATATCCTGGCGGCGCTCGACGTCCAGGTTCAGGTGCGAGGCGATGAGGTCGGCCAGCCAGCCAGGCTCGGTGACGTTCATGGCATAGACGTACGCGTCTTCCGGCATGCCGGGGCTTAGCTCGACACACTGCTCGAACATGCTGAGCACCGCGCGGCGCAGCGCCTCGATCTGAGTGTTGTCCTCGCTGGCCTCAAACAGCGGCATGATGCGCCCGCGCAGGTACGGCTCGTCCTGGGTATAGCCGAGGACTTTGACCCGCCCGCGCCCCTGGGCCAGGATGCTCGTCGTCCCGTCCGGCATGCGCAGCACGCGGCTGATGGTAATCTGCGTCCCCACGTCGTACAGATCCGAGGGGAACGGTTCCTGGACCTCCGGGTCGCGCTGGGCCAGCACCACCAGCGTCGCGTCCTCGGCCAGCGCCGCCTCGACCGCCTTCACCGACCGATCGCGCCCGACAAACAGCGGCGTCCCCATGTGTGGGAAGAGGACGGTGTCGCGGACGGGCAGGATGGGCAGGTCGGGCAACGAGATGCTCTTGCGGCGGCGGGTACGCCGCGCGCGAGGCGTCTTCTCGTCGATGGGACCAGGCTCGGACATGGGGAAACCTCCACGCGGGGCAAAACGGGACATGCGTGAAGTTATAGCACAAAATGGGAGAAAGGTGAAACCCGCGGGTTAGTGCAGCGGCGGGTCCATCTCGGGCAGGGGCAGGCCATTGAGTCGCGCCCACGCCTCTCGCGCCGCCGCCGCCACAAACAGCGAGCCGGTGACAAGGATGAGGTCGTTGGGGCCCGCCAGGGACAGCGCCCGCGCCAGCCCGTCGGCCACGTCGTCCAGCGCCCCGACCAGCGGGCCGCCCCGCTCCGTCACCAACGCTGCCAGCGTCTCCGCCGTGTGCGAGCGCGGGTAGCGGCTGCGGGCCACGATGACCTGGCTCGCCGCTGGCAGCAGCGCGTCCAGCATCCCGCCCACGTCCTTGTCCTGGAGCGCGCCGAAGACGAGGACGAGCCGCTCGAACTGGAGATGACGGCGCAGCGCCGCCACAACCAGCGCCGCCGACTCCGGGGTATGGGCCCCGTCCGCCACAACCAGCGGCGCGCGGCTGAGCACTTCCAATCGCGCGGGCCACCGCACCTTCGCCAGCCCGTCGCGGAGGGCCGCCTCGGACACCGTCAGCCCTCGCTGGCGGACAAGGTCAATGGCCGTCAGCGCGCACACGGCGTTGGCGACCTGGAACTCGCCTAGCAGGGGGAGCCAGTAGCGTGACCAGCCGCTAGGACGAAGGACGAGGGACGATGGGTGGCCGTTGTGCGAAGGCGCATGGCCTTCGTCCATCGTCTGTCGTCCCTCGTCCTTCGTCAGCCGCCGCGCCTCGAACCACTGCCCGTCGGGCCGCGCCTCACCAACGGTGTAGGGGACGTCCAGCCCGACCTGCACCAGCGGCGCGCCGCGCACCGTCGCCGTCTCGCGGATCACTTCCAGGGCGGCGGGCGGGTTAGGCGCGGCGACGACGGGGACACCCGGCTTGATGATGCCCGCCTTCTCACCCGCAATCTCCTCGATGGTATGGCCCAGGATGTCGGTGTGCTCCAGGCTCAGCGCCGTGATGACCGACACCAGGGGGCGGATGACGTTGGTCGCGTCCAGCCGCCCGCCCAGCCCCACCTCGATGACCGCCACGTCCACCGGCCGCTCGGCGAACAGCGTAAACGCCAGCGCCGTCGATAGCTCGAAGGTAATCAGCTCCGGCATGGCGTCGAACACCGGGCGCAGGCGCGTCAACAGGTCGACAATCTCGGCCTCGCTTGGCAATTCGCCGTTGATCTGCATCCGCTCGCGGTAGGTGTGCAGGTGCGGCGAACTGAACAGCCCCACGCGGTAGCCCGCCGCCTGCAGGACGCTCGCCAGCATGGCCGAGATCGAGCCTTTGCCCTTGCTGCCCGCGACGTGGAGCGTGGGGTAGCGCGTCTGGGGGTCGCCGAGTTGCGCCAGGGCGCGCGCCATAGGCTCCAGGGTGCGGGTGTGGCCGGTCTTGATGCTGCGTTCGCCCTTGACGCGGGCGGGGTCGTAGAGGTAGTTGAGGGCGTCGATGTAGTTCATGACGCTATAGTACACCGGGCGTTTGACACCGTCAAACCCAGCGCGTACACTAATGGACGCCAATACCCCGCCACGCGCCGCGAGGTCCCGCTATGCCAGACAATGAACCCCACATCGTCCTCGACCTCGGCGAGAACTTCCTCATTCTGCTCGGCTACATCCCGTTGGGCGTCATCGCCCTGCTGCTCTTTGGTACGGTATCGCGTCTCGTGGCGAACCTGAGCATACGCTGGCTTGCCTTTCGCGCCCGCCGCCGAGGCCTCCCCTTGTCACCGGAGCGGCATGACACGCTGCGCAACCTGATCCGCTCCGTTTTCGACGGCATCAGCCTCATCCTGACGGTGACGTTTCTGCTGAGCATCTTCGTCTCGCCCAATCAGATCGCCACCACGCTGGGCTTGTTCTCGGCGGCGCTGGCTGTGGCGGCGCGCCCCTACATCAGCGATACCTTCGGCGGACTGCTGCTGCTGGTGCGTGATAGCTACGCCATCGGGGAGCGGGTCGAGATCGGGGATAAGAACGTGGTGGGTACGGTCGAGGACGTGGAACTCACCGTCACGCGGATTCGGGGCGAGAGTGGCGAACTCTACATCGTCCCCAACGGCGACGTGCGTACCGTGCGCAACTTCTCCCGCGCCAGCTTTGCCATTGCCAATCTTCGACTCACCCTGCCGACGGCGCAACTGCCGCTCGGCATGGAACTCTTGCGCGAGGTCATCGCCGACCCTGGCCCCGACATCGTCGAGCCGCCGGAGATCGTCAGCGAAGGGCAGGTTGGCACCACCACCGAACTCCTGCTCAAGGTCAAAGCGGTCCAGGGCCAGGCCGCCGCCGTGCGTCGTCGGCTGTTGACACGCCTCTACGACGGCATGACCGCGCGCGGCATCGTCAGCCGCGCCGAAGCCGTCGAGCCAAAAGCAGCGCCCTTACCCCACCCCGCTGAGCGGTCCGACGCCCTGCAGGAACTGGAGCAACAATTGGAGAGAAACACGAGTGGCGGCTGACACTCCGCGCTGGCCCGTTCTTGCCATGCGTCTGGCATGGGTGTAGACTTTGCCCGTATGCTATCTCCCCTGTTGCGTCTCGCGCGCCTGGCGGCGCTGCTCCTCCTGCTGCTCGTCGTCGCCTGTCGGCCTGCTCCCACCCTGAGCGCCGTCAGCGTCGCGCCGTCCACCATTTCCCCCAACGCCGACGGCGTCGATGACCTGGCGCGCATCCGCTACACCATCGGCGCGACGGCGCTGGTCACGACCAGCTTCATCGGCGCTGACGGTCAGGAGCACGTCTGGCGCCAGGACGAGCGCCGCTCCCCCAACGACTACGAGGGCCTGTTCAACGGCATCATCGACGGCCGCATGCTGCCTGACGGTCTCTACACCTGGCGCATCACCGCCCGCCCGATCGAGGGCGGCCCGCCCGTGACCGTTGAAGGGGCGCTCGTCTTGCGCGGCGGCGACCAGAGCCGTCCCGACATCACCCAGTTCACCGTTGTGCCCGACGACTTCACCCCGAACCAGGATGGCGTCAACGACCGTGTCACCGTCAGCTATGTCCTCGCCAAGCCTGCTACCGTGCGCGTCTATCTTGAAGACGACAAGGGCCGCTTCGTCACCTCCCTGTTGGAGAAGAAGCAGAACCCCGTCGAGCCGGGCGAGCCAGGCCGCCACCAGTACGACTACGACGCCGGCGTGGACGCCGACGCCCCGCCGCCACCCGACGGCAAGTACAACGTCGTGGTCGAGGCGCGGGACCCGTTGGGCAACGTCGTGGTTGAGAAGAAGCCGCTGACCATCCGCGACGGCGGTGTGCCCCGCGCCACCATTGTCGACAGCCAGATTAGCCCGCAACTCATCACCCTCGGCGGGACGGTGTCCATCACGGCGACGGTCAAGAACATCGGGACGACACCCATCCGCACCCAGGGACCACCGCCCGGCGTCGTCTACAAGAGTAACGAGTCGTACAACACTCTCAAGCTGCCCCAATCACCGGGCGCGTTCCGCCTGGGCGCGACGTTCAACGAAGCGCCCACCGACCTGGACTACCCCTACCGCTGGCAGTTGGGCGACCCGGCTGATCTGGAGCGCCGCAGCGTCAACGGGCGGACTCTGCTCTGCCCGGCCGGCGCGCCTAACGAGCGCTGCCCCTACGAGGAGCGCGTCGTGGGCGACAAGACGTATCTCTACCTCCTGCCTGGTCAGAGCGTCCAGGTCTTCGGCGGCATCCGTGTCACCGATAAGCCGCTGCGCCGCGAACCCCTCTTCTACCTGGCGCTCATCCAGGAGGACGTGCGTAAGCACGAAGAGGCCGTCAACCCGACCCAGGTGACGATTGAGTACTGACAGGGTCCGCTCCGTGCCCTCGCTGGCCGTCATCATTGTCAGCTATAACACTCGCGACCTCCTCGCCGCCTGCCTCGACTCCCTGGCGCCGGAAGTGGCGACGATAGACGATGGATCAGCGACGAGCCACGGGCCTGTGACGTCCATCGTCCATCGTCCATCGTCCACTGTCAGTGTCACCGTGGTCGACAACAACTCCAGCGACGGTAGCGCCGCCCTGGTCCGCGACCGATACCCCTGGGTCCACCTGATTCCGAGCGCCGAGAACCTCGGTTTCGCCCGTGGCAACAACCTGGCCCTGCGGCGCCTGGACCCCACGCCCGACTATGTGCTGCTCTTGAACCCTGATACCCAGGTCGAGCCGGGCGCGCTGGACGCTCTGGTCGAGTTTATGGCGCGTACGCCTCAGGCCGGGATCGCAGGCGCGCGGTTGAGCTACCCCGGCGGCGCGCTCCAACATGCCGCGTTCGCCTTCCCAGGCCTGGCCCAGACCGCCCTCGACCTCTTTCCGCCCCCCGGCCGCCTGGCGCGCCTCCTGGACACGCGGCTCAACGGTCGCTACCCACGCGCCTGGTACGACCGCCCCGCCCCCTTCGAGGTCGAGACCCTGCTCGGCGCGTGCCTGATGGTGCGTGGTGTGGCTCTGCGCCAGGTTGGGTTGTTGGACGAGGGCTTCTTCATGTACGCCGAGGAGATGGACTGGTGTCGCCGCTTTCGCGACGCCGGCTGGCGGCTGTACTGCGTCCCGACGGCCCACGTCGTCCACTACGAGGGCCAGGCCACGCGGCAGTTCCGCGAGCGCATGTTCATCGAGCTGTGGCGCAGCCGCCTGCGCCTGTTCGACAAGCACGATGGGCCGCTCAAGCGGCGCCTGCTGCACGGCCTCGTCTGGCTCGGCGCGCAGTGGGGCCGCCTGGCCGGTCCGCCCGAGCGTCGCGCCGCCTACAGCCACATCGCGGCCCTCGCCGCGACGCCTCGTCTCACCGCCGAGGTCGCAGAGGGCGCGGAGGTGAAATGGTAGAGCCCGCTCTGCGCTCTCTGTGCCCTCTGCGGTGAGTCAGCCTATCGCCATGCCAACTATCACCGCCGTCGTCCTGACCCTCAACGAGGCCGCACACATCCAGGACTGCCTGGCGAGCGTCGCCTGGGCCGACCAGCGCCTCGTCGTCGACGCGGGCAGCCGTGATGGGACCGTCGCCCTGGCCGCCGCGCAGGGCGTCAAGGTCGTCGTCCACCCCTTCCGCGACTTCGCCGACCAGCGCAACGTGGCCCTGAGCCTTGTTGCGACGCCCTGGACGCTGTTTGTCGACGCCGACGAGCGCGTCACACCGGCCCTGGCCGACGAAGTCCGGCGCGTCATCGCCAACCCGGCCCCCGACGCGCCGGTCGGCTACTGGATTCCCCGCCACAACTACATCTTCGGCCACCTGACGCAGGGCGGCGGCTGGTGGCCCGACTACCAGATGCGGCTGCTGCGCGGCGACCGCGCCCGCTACGACCCTCAGCGTGCCGTCCACGAGTTGGTGTTGCTCGACGGGCCGCAAGGCTGGCTGCGCGAGCCATTTGTCCACTACAACTACGCCACCCTGGCCCAGTTCCGCCGCAAGCAGCAAGCCTACACAGACTATGATGCCCAGATTCTCTACCAGTCGGGCGCGCGCGCGCGCCCCCATAACTTCATCCTCCAGCCGCTACGCGAGTTCCGTCGGCGCTTCATCACGCTGCGTGGCTACCGCGACGGCTGGCACGGCCTGCGCATGGCGCTGCTCATGACCTACTACGAGTGGGTCAAGTACGTGAAACTGCGGCGGCTGGCGCGCGCTCCTGACGCGTCACTTCCGGACCTTGCCCGGCGTCATCATTCATAGTATAATCAGGCCGCCGCCGTGGCGTCTCCTCAGGCCGAGGGGGCGCGGCGGCGTTTTGTTGTCTCGCGCATCGCTGGAGGCTCCGTGTCCCGCTTCCCTGTTGTGCTGCTCATCCTGCTCGTGGCCCTCGCGTTGGTCCTGGGGCTAGACCGCTCCGGTCAGGTCGTCGCCTCGCCCGACGCCCCGCGCTCGCTGCTGAACGTCACCCCCTGGCCGACGTGGACTCCCATCCCGACCCCCGTCCTGCCGACGGCTACGCCGGTTGACGACCTCGGTCCGGGCAAGACATCGCAGTTCCCCTTTGAGACGTGTGTCGATAGCTGGTGTGAGGAGTACTACAACGCCTACTACCAGGGCGGCCCCACTGGCGCGATGGTCAACGCGCGGCGCAGCAGCCAGATCGACTACTACTGGGGGCTGGACCGCCCGATGGATAGTGTCAACCGCGAAGACTGGTCGGCGCGTTTCCGCCGCCGCGTCCGCATCTTCACCCCCGGCATCTACCGCTTCTACGTCTTCCACGACGACGGCGTCAAGGTTCTCATCAACAACGTCTCAATTTTCGGCGACAGCCTATGGGGCGACCTCGGCCCGAACGTGCCGGAGTTCAACTACTTCCGCTACGAGGTGCCGGGCGACCAGAACCTGGACATCGAGATTCTGTACTTCGATCACGGCGGTGTCGCCGAGTTGAAGTTCTGGTGGGAGTTCGAGCCGTCATGTCAGATCGACGCACAGGGCTCGGACTGCCGTCGCTTCCCCAACTTCTTCGCCGGCTGGCGTGGCGAGTACTACAACTCCGACAACTACCCGACCAGCTGGCCGTCGGGCGTCACGCCCAAGTGGTCGGTGGGTCTCTATAACAACCTCTTCGTCGTCCGCGACGACCGCCCCAGCGGGCCAGACTTTCCCGGCCAGCAGGGTGAGGGCCTGTACTTCGACTGGGGCGTCGGCTCCCCGGCGGGCGGCATCAGTAACGACCACTTCTCGGTGGGCTGGACGCGGACGCTCCAGTTCGCCGGTGGCTTCTACCGCTTCTATCTGCGTGTCGACGACGGCGGTCGTCTCAAAATAGACGACCGCTACGTGATTGACCAGTGGCGCGCGGCGGGCGCCGCTCAGGGACCGACGACCTACACCTACGACACGTACATTGCGCCAGGCAATCACACCATCCGCGCCGAGTTGCAGGAACTCTTCGGGAGCGCGACCATTCGCCTGTGGTGGGAGGCGCGCTGATGAACACTACCCTCTCGCGCCGCCACCTTAGCACCCTGGCCCTCCTGCTCCTGCTCGGTCTCGTCCTGGCCGGTCTCGGCGCGTACGGCGGTCGGCCCCAGCCTGTTGAGGCGCGCCCCGCATTCGCGCCCGCCCAGCAAGGCACGCCCGGGACACCCACCGTAACCACCACGGCCACCGCGACCGCAGCCACGGGCACACCGACCCCGACAGGGACGCTGCCCACCCTAACCGCGACGGCCACTGCGACGTGGACGCCCGTCCCTGTGACCCCTACCCCGACGCCAACGCGTGGTCCCTGTGGCCCGAACAATGCCCGCGACTGTCTCTACCTGCCCATCGTCAACCGCCAGCCGCCGGGCTTCCCCGACAAGCCGACGCTGCTGGCCTCACAGCCGGTCGGCGGCGATATCACCCTGCTGTGGGTGGCCGGGCGCGCTAAGGCCTACATCCTCTACACCAGCGACCAACTCTACTCGTCAGGGGATTTCGTGACCCTGGTCGAGCCGCAGGTTGCCTACCAGGGCATCGGTAACCAACTGTCCCTGACCCTCCAAGCCGGCGCCCACTACTTCCAGGTCATGGCCGTCAACGACCAGGGCACGGCGGTGAGCGACATTGTCACCGTTACCATCGAAGGCATCTCGTTCAGCGGGCGCTGGCCTCTGCTGTGGGCTGACAACCGGCGCGGCAACTGGGACATCTGGAAGCGCCAGGGCGATGTGCTGACCAACCTGACGGCCGACTCCAACGCCGACGAGATTGACCCGGCCTGGTCATGGGATGGGCAGGCCATCGCCTATGCGACCAATAAGGACGGCCACTTCGAAATCTACCGCATGAATGCCAACGGCACCGCCGACAGCCGCGTGCGTCTGACGCAGACTGACAACTCCGTGACCAACGTCGGTCCGTCCTGGTCGCGCGACGGCCAGTCGCTGGCCATCACCTCCGACGCGGGCACGTTCAATAACCTGGACATCTACATCATCAGCGCCTTCCCCGCCACTCCCCAGCCGGTGACCGATGACACGCGTCTGACATGGCCCAACGCGCCCGTCGTCCCGTCGCCGACGCCGGAAGGCCCCTCGCCGACGCCCACGCCGACCTCGACGCCCTACATCGCGGCCACATCGACCCCCGCGCCGACCAGTTCCTACTACGACAACTTCTTCCGCCAGACGACAAGCCGCCAGCCCAACTTCTCGCCCGACGGGACGCAGATCACCTTCATTAGCAACCGCAGCGGCCACGACGAGGTGTACGTCATGGCCGCCACGGGCTACTACCAGCGCCAACTGACGTTCTCCGGTGGCGACAACATCTGGCCGCGCTGGTCGCCCGACGGCGCGCGCATCGCCTTTACCTCGTTCCGCGACGGCAACTGGGAACTCTACACCATCCGTCCGGATGGTTCGGAGGAGGTGCGGCTGACGACGAACCTGGCCGCCGACACCCAACCGACGTGGGCCGGCTCCAACCAGTACCTCGTCTTCATCACGACGCGCAACGGGGGCCGCAACGACATCTACGCCATCAGCGACGACGGCCGCCAGGTCGTCCCCGTCCAGGTCGATGGCTTCCAGCACTACGCCCCGGCCTGGTCGCCATAGCCGGACACATAGACAGGATTGACGGGATGGTGCCCTTCCGCGTTTTCCGCGCTCTGCCCTGGCTTCTGTAGTCTACAACTCTGCGCGCCGTGTCGGCGCCGACCCCAAAAACAAGCCCTCGGTTTCGTCACGAAACCGAGGGCTGCCTCGTTTATCCTGTCAATGAGTTCTGGACCTAGATCGGGATGACGAGGGCGGCTTCGACGCCTTTGGGGCGGCGGACCAGTTCGAACTCGACGGCTTGACCCTCGTAGAGCGTCTTGACGCCCTGCAACTCCGACTGGTGAACGAAGTACTCGCGCCCGTCGTCGTCGTCGACAATGAATCCGTAGCCGCGCTCGGCATCGTACCACTTGACGAAGCCGTACGAGCGGACGGTGTACTGGATGTCGAACATCTCGCCCGTCTTGAGGTCGGCGGGTGGCTCGGCGGCAGCCGGGCGGCGGCCACCGCCTGACGCGTGACGCTCGTCGTCGCGACGCGACGGCGCGCGATGCTCCCGTCGGGCCGGGCGGTCCTCAACTGGCGGTCGGCGCTCGGCGCTCGGCGGTCGGTCGTCCGCCAGCGGA
>CAZLBQ010000191.1:0-10774 GCA_964557745.1 uncultured Anaerolineales bacterium | reverse complement strand
GACGGCGACGACGCCGCAGATGAGGGCCAGCAACGACAGGGGCAACTGGAAGAAGACGCCGATGTGGTTGGCGAGGGAGTCGACCGTCTTCTGTGGAACGCTGCCGCTCAGGGTGCGGCCCCAGATGGCGAGCGGGTCGGTGAGGGAGGTGACGGTAACGCCCAGCCAGGTGTACACGCCGACGCCGACGAGAAGCCAGGCCATGGAGCGCGGCAGGCCACCCGAGCGCCGCCCGACCAGCCAGGCGACGAGGGCCACGAGGGGCCAGACGGCGGCCAGCACGGTCCGCCAGGTCGCCGCGTCGACGTAGAGCGGGATGTAGGTGAGGGCGAAGCCTGCCACCAGGCCGAACACGGCCAGCGCTGCCCGCATCCGCCAGCCGCTCGCCGCCGTCCCGACCAGGCAGGCCAGGATGATGAAGTAGCTCAGCGTCGCCATGAGGCTCGGCGGGCGGATGAAGGCGATGATGTAGCCAATACCCAGGATAGTACCGGGTACTGCGCCGCCCAGCGTCGAGGTGAAGTCGAGCGCCTCGCGGCCCGCAAACGAGCGGCGCACAATGAGCCAGGCCGCCAGCATGCCGATCACGCCCGCGATGGGCGTGGCGACCGCCGACAGGAACGTCGTGTCGAGGATGGCCTTCAGGCCGCGCTGGATGGCGTCGCCGTAGTGGCCCAGGTACAGGCTGTAGTCGACGCCCCAGACGCGGGTCAGCGAGCCGACCAGGATGGTCCCGTACAGCGCGACGACAAACAGGCTCGCCAGGAAGGTCAGGCCGATGAACGTCCAGCGGATGCGCGGGTCCTGGACGCGCGTCGCCCCGCCCGTCGGCTTGCCGGTGACGGAGATGTACGAGCGGCGGCTGACCCAGTAGCGCTGGAGCAGGAACACGGTCAGAGTCGGAATGAGCAGCACGACCGACAGCGACGCCGCCTTGACCTGATCGTACTCGCCGTTGACGGCGATCCAGATCTGCGACGAGAGAACGGTCAGGTTGCCGCCGATGAGCAGCGGGTTCGCCAGGTCCGCCAGGGCTTCGACGAACAGCAGCAGGAAAGCGCTGGCGAAGCCGGGCACGAGCAAGGGCAGCGTGACGGTGCGGAAGATGTGCGCCTTCGACGCGCCCATGCTCTGCGCGGCCTCCTCAAAGGCCGGGTCCAGCCGCTCCAACATGCCGCGCAGGATGAGATAGGCGACCGAGAAGAAGGTGATAATCTGGACCACCACCAGCCCGTCCAGCCCGTAGATGTCGTTCATGCCGGGGCGGAAGTTGATGCCCAGCAGCTTGGCCGTCACCAGGCCGTTGCGCCCGAACAGCAGGATCATGGCGATGGCGATGGCGAAGGGCGGCGAGATGGTGGGCAGCAGGGCGAGGACATGGACGAAGCCCTTGAACGGCACGTCGCAGCGCGTGACAGTGTAGGCGTAGATGAAGCCGAGGATCGTCCCGCCCAGCGCCGTGTAGACGCCCATCTGTATCGTGTCCCAGAACACCTGGCGGTACTGCGGGCCGAAGCGCGGGTCGACGTAGCGGCGGTACTGCTCAATGTTCAGCCCACTATCGGTGAAGATGCCCTGCCAGATGACGCGCAGCAGCGGCCACAGGATAAACAGCAGGACGAATAAACCGATGGTCATCAGCCCCGCCAGCAGCACCGGGTCCTGCCCCAGGCGGCGGTACTCCATGACCCGCCGCGTCAACCCGCTCATGCGGGACGGCGCAGCAGTGCGGGGGAGCATGGCCCCCGCCTCCACGGGACGCGGCGGTAGCACACCCTGCGGCAGGCCCAGCCGACCGTCCTCGCCAACCGAGGCCCTAACCTCGTCCTGTACCTCAGTCGCCATAGTTCACCTGATCTACACACGTCAAGGCCGGGAGCCTCACGGCGGTCATGCCGAGAACGCCACGTCGCTAACACCATGTGCCGAGGCACGAACCCTTTCGACTGTCATGCCGAACGTAGTGAGGCATCTCCTCTGCCAGCGTCCCCACCCCTTCCTCCCCTACGCGTGGGGGGAGGAAGGGGTAAGGGGATGGAGGAGGGATACTACTTCGCCACCGTCTCCGGCGCCACCTCGTTCGAGAACTTATCGATGACGGCCTTCTTGTTCTTGCCCGCTTGATCGAAGTTGTAGTCGATGAGCTTGACCTGGAGCAGCTCGGGCTTGGAGGCCGTCGCGCCCTTGACCGTCGGGGCCTGGTAGGCCTTGTACTTCGGGCCAAGGTTCTGCGCCTCGGGGCTAATGGCCCAATCGAACCACTTCTGCGCCGCGTCGACGTGCTTGGCGCCCTTGATAATCGCCATGCCGCCGATCTCGTAGCCCGTGCCTTCCTTGGGGAAGGTCAGCACCAGCGGCAGGCCCTTCTCCATCTGGGCCACGATGTCGTGAGAGAAGACGACGCCGACCGCCGCCTCGCCCTGGCCGACGAGTTGGGCTGGCGTCGCGCCGCTCTTGCTGTACTGGAGCACGTTCTGCGAGAACTTCTTGATCCAGTCCCAACCGGCTTGCTCGCCCTTGATCTGGAGGACCGTGGACAGCGCCGTGTACGATGTGCCGGACGTCGCCGGGTGGGCGATCATGATCTGGCCCTTCCACTCAGGCTTGACTAAGTCGTCCCACGACTCAGGCGCCTTGAGGCCGGGGTTCTTGTCCAGATAATTCTTGTTGGTGGCGAAGCCCAGCGAGCCGACGTAGACGCCCGCCCACTGGTTGTCGGCGTCCTTCATCTTAGCCGGGTCGAGCAGGTTCGCCAGGTTGGGCGAGTCGTAGCGCTGGAGCAGCCCCTCCTGCTTGGCGGCGATGAACGAGTCGATGGGGCCACCCCACCAGATGTCGAACTGGGGGTTGTCCTTCTCGTTGCGGAGGCGAGTCACCGCCTCGCCCGCCGACAGGCGCACAAAGTTGACGGTAATATCGGGGTACTTCTTCTGGAACTCACCCTTCATGCCCTCGCACCACTCCTGCTGGGGGGTGCAGAGCAGGCTGAGCTCCTTCGATGCGGCAGCGGGCTTCTCCGCCGGTTTGGCGGTCGCCTGGCCGGCGTCGCTCTTGGGGGCCGCCGCGCCGCCGCCCGAAGGCGCCTGGGCGGCGCAGGCAGACAACGCGAGGGCCAGCACGACGACGGCCATGACGGCCAGCACGAGACGAACACGAGACATGGTTCTTCTCCTCCTCTTTGAGGCCAGGGGTAAACTCGGTCCGCTGAGACGGACACCTGTACTATACTCCCCTCCGCCACACTTGTCAACGCAGCATGATGAGCTAGCGCATGGAGGCGCGGAATGGGCGGGTTAGAGCAGTCTTGCGCGTCTCATTCCGTCCCATTATGGAATTCAGCGGGCGCACCAGCGGCGGACGACGTCGAAGTAGACCTGCGTCCCGAACAGCAGGTTGGCGACGGAGACGCGTTCGTTATGATTGTGGGCCAGCCCGGACATGGCGGGACCTTCGTAGCGCATCGGCACGAAGCCCAGCACCTTCGTCCCCAGCCGCACCACGCTCTTGGCGTCCGTCCCGCCCGTGATGAGGGCGGGCACAGTGACCGCGCCCGGCTCGTGATCGGCGACGACCTCACTGATGAGGTGGAAGAGCGGCGAGTCCCAGTCCGACTCTAATCCCACCGACGGCCCCTCGTAGAAATCAATCTCGACGCTGTCCCCCACAATCTGGCGCACCTCGGCTTCGAAGTCGGCGATGGTCTGGCCCGGCAGGATGCGGGCGTCGATGCGCGCTTCAGCCTCGGCCGGGATGACGTTGATCTTGCTGCCCGCGTGGAGGATGGTCGGCGTGACGGTGTTGTGCAGCATGGCGAACATGCGCCGCTTGCCGACATCCGGCAGCGGCAGGGCGGCGATGGCCGCGTCCTGGACCTGGGGGTCCTCGCTGAGGACATTGCGCAGGTTGGCCGCCTGCTGGGGGTCCAGGTGATCGGCGATGGTCTCGATGTGGGCGCGGACCGTGCCGATGACGTGCATGGGCAGCCGCGCGTGCCCCAGCCGCGTCAGGGCGTCGGCCAGGTGGAGGACGGCGTTGTTGGTGTGCGGCAGCGAGGCGTGGCCCGGCGCGCCATACGTCTTGAGGCTAAAGCGTGCCGCGCCCTTCTCACCCGTCGAGACGGCGTAGAAGACCTTGTCGCCGAAAACAATGGACGTCGGCCCCCCCTCGTTGATGGCGTACTCGGCGCGGATGAGATCGGGGTGGTGGTCGACCAGCCAACCCGCGCCCCACGCGCCGCCCACCTCCTCGTCGGCTGTCGCCATGAAGATGATATCGCGCTTGAGGGGTAGGCCCAGCCGCTTGATAAGCAGGAAGGTCATCAACTCCATCGCCACGACGTTCTTCATGTCCGTCGCGCCGCGTCCCCAGATGATGCCGTCGACGAGGTCGCCGGAGAAGGGCGGGCGCTCCCACTTGTCTGGCTCGGCGGGCACGACGTCGGTGTGCCCCATGAGCAGTAGGGGCGGAGCGCTGCCGTCGCCCGTGAGGCGCGCCACCACGTTCCCGCGCCCCGGCTTCGACTCCAGGACCGTCGGCGCGATGCCGTCGCCGCGCAGCACTTCGGCCAGGTACTCGGCGGCCAGCCGCTCGTTGCCGGGCGGGTTGGTTGTGTCCAGCTGCAGCAGGTCCTGCAACAGCCCCGTCACTTCAGTCCGCACCGCGCTCCAATTCACGCCACTGTCAAGCATGGTGTCTCTCCTTCAGGCTCTGCTCTGCCCATTCTGGGCATCCGTGTTATCCACGCCCCTTGCGCGCCTTCCAGATGTTGTCCGTCGGCCACCGCCGCCCCCACTCGTACGACCGGCCGGCGTAGGTCGAGGTCGCGCCCTCAGTCGGCCGTAACTCAATGAGATCCTCCACGATGAACCCGTGACGGCGCAACAGCCGAATCCACTCGCCGTAGGTCAGGACGTACTCGGGTAGGCTATCGTATTCCAGGCGGCCGAGCTCGAAGTAGCCCAGATGCAGGCGGTCGTCGGCCTCGGGAGCGTCCTCCGGCCAGCACATCGTCATCAGCGGCGTCGACAGGTTGAAGACGAGCAGGCCGCCGGGCCGCAGCAGCCGCGCTGCCTCCGGCACGGTGCGCTCCGGGTTACCAAAGGTCATCGCGCCATGGTCGCAGAAGACGATGTCGAAGCTGGCGTCAGGCAACCCTGTGTCCTCGGCGCTGGCATGAATCAACGGAAAGTCGACGCCGGCCTCGGCCATGAGCCGCCGCGCGTGCGCCAGCTGACGGTCGGAGTTGTCCAGCCCGACGGGCCGCGCGCCACGCTGGGCGAGACAGATGGACCACTGAGCGGCGCCGCAGCCGAACTCTAGAATGTCCCGCCCGGCCACCTCACCCAGGGCATGGATTTCGTCTTCCGGCGCCGCCCAGATGCCCCAGGCGCAGGGCTTGGTATTCAACTGCGACGCGTGCTCGGCCTGGTAGGCGTCGCTGTGCCGGTCCCAATACTCGCGCGCCTGACGGGCGTCCTCGGATAGAGGCATCATTGTCTCCCATGAAATACGCAGAATTGACAGGGTTTACAGAATGGGGATGACGTCAGCCGACAGGCTAAGTGTACATCAAGCGCCCGAAAGAGAGGAAGCGCACTCCGCCCGCCCCATGAAAAGAATGAAGGAGGCCCAGTTCAGGTACTGGGCCTCCTTCGCCTCCTGCCTATCCAATGGTAGCCACCGCGCGGGCACTGTCGGCAGAAAGACTTCCCTAGACCTCGTCGCCGTTCACCAGCCGCTCGTGCAGCCGCACCGTCTCGGCGTCAGGCGCGGCTCCCAGATCGTCGTCCAGCGCCTGGTGGAGGATGTGATACTGGCGAATGGCCTGGTGGCGCTCCCCCAGCCGGGCGTAGGCGCGCATCAGGCCGCGATGGGCCGGTTCCGAGTAGTTGTCCTGAACCGTCGCGGCGCGGAACGTCTCGGCCGCCTCGGCATACCGCTGCTGGTCCAGGTAGAGCGTCCCCAGGCTGATCAACGCCTCCAGGTGGAGACGCTGTAACTCCTCGCGCCGCAGCATGATCCATTCGGTGTCGCTGGCGATGTCTTCCAGGAAGTCCCCCTGGTAGAGGCTAATCGCCGTCTCCAGGTGCGCGCTGGCCGCTTGAGGATCGCTCGTCTTCAACCGCTGCGCGTCAGCGAAATGACCCTCGAACGCCTCGACATCATACCAGTAGGCCAGGCTGCGGTTGAAGGCGTAGGCCCCATCATCGACCACAATCCAGTCGCGGCGGCCGAGCGCCCGACGGAGGTGGTAGACGGTCGGGTGCAGGGTCCGCCGGAGTTGCGCCGCCGACGCGTCGGGCCACAGCATCACCCCGATCTGTTCCTTCGTCCTGACTCCGCGCGACAGCAGGAAGAACAGCAACTCCTTCGGCTTGGCGTAGGTCCAGTCCGAGGCTTTCAAGAGCGTCTCGCCGCGATAGACGCGCGCCGGCCCCAGGGCAAAGATGCGCAACTCGGGCGGCGCTGCGTCGGTCCCAGCCGCCGCAGACGGCGTGTCGGGAGCGCTGACCACGACGGGCGGCGAGGCATCGCTGAGGCCATAGGCGATGGCCTCGTCCAGCGCTAGCTGATGCCCCCGGCGCCAGGCCTCGTCGGCGGTGCGCTCGTCGAGGACCTGGCGGGCGCGGTCGAGCCGTGGGCTGAAGTAGGCCGCCTCGGCTACGCTGCGCGGCGCGCCCAGCCGCTCCCGAATAGCCGCCGCCGCGCCGTCGAGCTGCATTGCGCGCTCAGGCTGGTGGTGGGCCAGGGCGTGGAGGGCGAGGGTTTCCAGGCACTCCGCGACGCCGTGTTGGTCGCGGATGTCACGCCGCAGCGCCAGGCTCTCGCGCGCCAGCGCTGCGGCGCTGGCGTCGCCGCTGCGCTGCGCGACAAGCGCCACCGTATTGAGCGCCATGGCCATCCCCCAGGCATGGTCCAACTCGCGGTAGATGCGAAGGCTCTCCTCCGCCAGTTCCTGCGCCCGAGCCACCTGATCCTGATAGAGCGCCGTCACGGCCAGCGTGGCGTGCAGGAGACCCACGCCCCACTGATTGCCCAGATCACGGAATCGTGTAAGCGCGTCCTCCTGCCACGGTATAGCCTGGGCGAAGTCGGCCTGGTCGTGGGCCAGAAGCCCCAGGTTAGCGACCGAGAAGGCGATACCGACCCTATCGGCGAGGCGCTGGCGCAGGCTGAGGGCCTCCTGGTGGAGGGCCAGGGAGCGTGGGTAGTCCGCCGTGTTGCGCGCCGCCAGTCCCAGGTTGCTCAGCGCGAGGGCCAGCCCCCGTTCGTCGGCGACGCGGCGGAACAGGGGGATGCTCTCTTCCAGCAGAGCCGTGGCGCGCCGATACTCGCCCTCCGCGATGAAGAGCACACCCAGGTTCAACAACGCCTGCGCCGCCAGCAAGTCGTGGCCCAGGCGCTGGGCGCGGCCGTGGCTCTCCGTGTAGAGCAACTCGGCGCGGGCCGGGTCGCCCTTGTCCTTAGCCAGCGTGCCGAGGTGATTGAGAACCCGCGTCACACCGATGTCATCGCCCAAGGCGCGCTTGAGCGCCAGGCTCGCCTCATAGAACCCCGTCGCCGCCGCGTAGTCGCTCTGGTTATGCGCCAGCACCCCGGCCCCATCGAGCGCCCGCGCTCGTAGGAGCGAAGTGTCGCCCACGGTGGCCGCCAGGACGCGAGCGAGCCAGCGCCGCCCCTCGGTCATGTAGCCCCGCGCTTCCCAGAACCGCCACAGCCGCGCTCCCATCTCCAGGGCCAGTGCCCCTTCGCCATGCCCTAACAGCCGGTCGAGGGCCGCGCGCACGTTGTCATGCTCGGCGTCCAGACGCTCTAGCCAGACCGACTGGCCCTCGCCGCTGAGTCCTGGCTCAGCCTGTCGTACCAGGTCGAGGAAAAACTGAGCGTGCTTGCGGCGGATGGCTTCGTCCTCGCCCGCCTCACTCAGCTTGTTGTTCGCGTACTGACGGATGATCTCCAGGAATTGGTAGCGCGCCGGGCTTACCTCCTCCTGCTGGACAACCAGGGATTTGCCCACCAGTTGCGACAGCAAATCAAGGACGCTCGGCGCCGCCAGGTCCTCGTCAGCGCATATCGCCTCGGCCGCCCCCCGGGTCCAGCCGCCACAGAAGACGGCCAGCCGCCGCAGGCACGCCTGCTCCGGGGGAGTGAGGAGCGAATAGCTCCAGTCGATGGCGTTGCAGAGCGTCTGCTGACGGGGCAAAGCCGTGCGGTTGCCATCGCTCAGCAGGCTGAAGCTGTCCGCCAGGCGGTCGGCGATCTGCTGGACGGTCAGGGTGCGTAGGCGCGCCGCCGCCAATTCGATGGCGAGGGGAATGCCGTCGAGCTGACGGCAGATGTGGGCGACAAGCGCGGCATTGTAGATGGTCAACTGAAAACGGGGCTGGACCGCCGCCCCGCGGGTGACGAAGAGCCCCACGGCCTCGTACTCTAGCAGCCGCTGGGGCGTCTGCTCCTCGCCTGACGGAGGCGTTGCCAGCGGGAGGACCGGGTAGACCGCCTCCCCCAACATGCCCAGCGCCTCGCGGCTGGTGGCGAGGACATGCAGATGCGGGCAGTGGGTCAGGAGGGCGTGGGCGAGTTCGGCGCAGGCGGCCAGGAGGTGCTCACAATTGTCGAGGACCAGGAGTAAGTGACACTCGCACAGTTGGGCGGTGAGGACATCGAGACCGGCCTGCCCATCTTGTTCCGGCAGCCCCAGCGCCGTGGTGACGGTCTGCACAACCAGTTCAGGCTCCGTCAGGGCTGCGAGTTCTACCCAATGGACACCGTTGCGGAAGGTCTTGGTCAGGACGGCGGTCATCTCGACGGCCAGGCGCGTCTTGCCACAGCCACCGGGGCCGGTCAGGGTCAGCAGACGGTGGTCGTGGAGAAGCCGGGCAATGTCGTCTTTCTCCTGCCCGCGCCCGATGAACCGCGTCATCGGAATGGGTACATGGTCGCGGCTCTGAAGAGGGGGGCAGGGCGCTGTCGGTTGGGACCGTCCGGGAACCGAGCCTGGCGCAGAGGTACTCGGCGTGTGATTGCTATGGAGGGGAGAGAGGGCCCCTTCTCGCCGTCGTGAAGCCCGACGACGACTGCCCCCCCCAGGGCTCCCTTGGCGCACGCTGGCTGTCCTCCTGCCACAAAGATTCCGTATTGTTGCTCACATCATATAACGAGCGAGTCGTGTATTCGTTATTCTGTCCATTTTTTCTTGTTTGTCAAACAGCCTGGAGAGGTGTACCTGCTTCCGCGTGCAGCGGGTGTCCAGGCTGGTCGAGGAAACCCCTGGCGAAAGCCAGGAAGCGGTAGACATCCCCGAACGTTGTCGCCAGGCCGATTGAGACGCGGACGGCCCCCGACGCCCGCCCATCCATCGCCTCGATGAACTGCTCGAACGTCATGCGGTCGGCGTGGTGGAAGTACGGCGCCAGGTCTGCCTCTGACAAGGCGTTGATGACCTCACCCGCGCCCGGGTTGCAGAAGCAGCCCGTGCGCAGCGAGATGTTGACGGCGTTCGCCTGGGCCTCAATCCAGCGGAAGTCGTAGAGTGCCCCGTGATCGTCGTAGAAGTTGATAGTCACCGTGCCGCCTCGCATCGTCGTGTCCAGCGGCCCGTAGACGCGGACAAGGGGCTGCCCATTGCTGTGGCGCAACTGAACCAACTCGTCCAGGAGCCAACCTGTCAGGCACATCACGCGCTCGTGGATGAGGTCGATACCGATGGCGGCGAGGTGGCGCAGACCAATCTCGACCGCCGGAATGTTAAGGTAATTGATGGTCCCGTCTTCGAAGCCCGCCTCCCCCTCCGCCAGGTAGTAGCCGTCGCCCTGCACCGAAGCGATAGTGATGGTGCCCCCGGCGAACCACGGCCGATGCAGCTTGGCCAGCGCCGGCTTGCGCACAATCAAAGCCCCAATGCCCGTGGGGTAGCCGAACATCTTGTAAAAACTCAACGGGATATAGTCGGGCTTCCAGCGGCTGAGGTCGAGACGGTTCGTGGGAGCGAAGGCCGCCGCGTCGAGCAGCACATCCCAGCCCCGCGCCTGGGCCGCCTCGATCCACGCCAACGGGTGCTGGACACCGGAGAAGTTTGACTGGGCTGGATAGGCGAGTAGATTATTCTTTGTGGGGTCAGCCTGCTCCAACTCGCCAAAGAGCCGCGCCTCATCCGTCCGCAGATCAGGCGGCACGATGGGGATATACGTGACCGAGGCCCCTTTCACCCGCGCGAACTCGCGAATGCCATTCACCGAGTTATGATTGTCGAAGGTCAGGGCGTAGCGGCCCCCTGGTCCAAACGGATACGCCTCGCCCACCAGCTTGAGGGCGCCGCTCGCGTTCATCGTGAAGATGACAACGTACTCCTCCGGCGAGGCGTTGAAGTACTCAAGCACGTAGTGTCGGGCGTGCTCGTCGAGGCGGGTAGAGGCGAGGGATGTCGGGTTAGACGAATGGGGATTGCCGTAGACGCCCCGCGTGAGCAACTCCATGTGCTGGCGCACCTGCGAGTCGGCATAGAGGCCGCCGCCCGTATAGTCGAGGTAGACATGCCCCTGGTCGTCGAGACGGCGATACTCGCTCGCCCGCAAGTCGTCCAGGGCGCGCGTGCCCTCGAACGTCGGGTAGCGGCGACAGAAGTCCCCGTAGGCAACCTCCAGGGTTGCATCAGCGGTCCGTGTCATTTGCGGCGTCATCGTTTTACCTCCCCCACAAGCATTGGGCAATGTGTGGGCAATTGACCAAGAGATTACTGAAGCGAGCCAGAACGATAAGGAGCGATTGTGATTGA
>CAZLBQ010000190.1:0-10784 GCA_964557745.1 uncultured Anaerolineales bacterium | reverse complement strand
CCGTCGCCACCGCCCACCACCTGGACGTCGGCGGGCGGCTGCCCGGCAGTTCGGCGTGCGACAACACCGAGATCTTCCAGGACGGGCTGCGTATCCCGTGGCTCAAGCTCTACCGGCGCGGTGAGCCGGACGAGTCGCTGTTCGCCCTGCTCCACGCCAACGTCCGCATCCCCCACATGACCCTGGGCGACGTGCGCGCCCAACTCGCCGCCTGCCACACCGGCGAGCGCGCCATCCACGACCTCATCCGCCGCTACGGCCTGGCGACGTTCACGGCGTGCTGCCGCGACCTCCTCGACTACACCGAGCGCCTGGTGCGCGCCGAGATTCGGGCCTGGCCCGACGGCGCCTACACCTTCACGGACTACCTGGATGACGACGGCCTGGGCGGTGGGCCGGTCCGCCTCCAGGTCACCATCACCATCGAGGGCGACACCCTGACCGCCGACTTCACCGGCTCCGCGCCCCAGATCCGTGGCGCGATGAACAGCACCCTGTCGTTTACTGAGTCCGTCGTCGCCCTGTGCGTCCGCGCCGTCATGGAGGAGAGCGTCCCCAACACGGCCGGCCTGTTCCGCCCCCTGCGCGTCGTCGCCCCCGCGGGGACCGTCGTCAACGCCGTCATGCCCGCCGCGTCGTCCATGCGCGGCGTGACCGGCTTCCGTGTCGCCGACACCGTCTTCGGCGCGCTGGCCGGTCTCCTGCCCCACCGCGTCCTCGCGGCGGGCGAGGGCGGCAACACCCTTGTCATCATCGGCGGCGAGCAGCGGCGCGGCGCGACCCGTCTGCCCTACATCTACTACGAACTCATGGCCGGTACCTGGGGCGCTCGGCCGGACCGCGACGGCAACGACGGCCTGTGCAACCCGGCCAACGTCGCCAGCAACATCCCCGTCGAGCAGGCCGAGGCCGAGTACCCCATCGTCCTCGAACGCTACGGCCTGGTCCAGGACACCGGCGGCGCGGGCCGCTATCGCGGCGGGTTGAGCCTCGAGCGCGAGTGGCGGCTGCTGAGCGGTCAGGCGCACCTGGCGATTCGGTCGGACCGCCGCGCCCATCGACCCTACGGCCTGCACGGTGGCGCGCCGGGCGCGGGCTCGATCAACATCCTCCACCACGCCGACGGCCCAGAGACGCTCCCCACCATGATCTCGACGACGATGACGGCGGGCGAGCGCGTCTACCACCGCATGGCGGGTGGCGGCGGCTGGGGCGACCCATGGACCCGCCACCCGAGCCTCGTCGCCCGCGACGTCCGCGACGACAAGGTGTCCGTCGCCGCGGCCCGTGACCTCTACGGCGTCGTTGTCGACCCGCTCACCTTCGCCGTCGATGACGCGGCCACCGCCGCCCTGCGCCGCGTCCAGAACCCTCCCGACTGTCATGCTAAGCAGAGCGAAGCATCGACTCTGGAAAGGTCGGCAGAGCAGTGCCCTCACTCCGCTCGGGGTGACAGTCGATAGTCCTGAAAGCTATGTCGCACCTGCCCTGCGCCGTGTCAAGCGCCCTTCCGACCGTCATGCCGGTGAGCCGCAGCCCTGAGCAGCGCGCAGGGGCAGCGAGGGGTCTGCTCTGGCGACGTTGTCAGCGCAGATGCTTCGCTCCGCTGCTCAGACCCTTCGACTGTCACCGCGAACGCAGCGCGGGGTCTGCTCTGGCGACGTTGGCAGGCCAGATCAGGAGTCATCCGAATTGTCGCCTGCCGTGTCCGGCCCTGCCGGCGCCTCAAACAAACGTCTTCGCCCACGCTGGGGCGTTCAGGCCCCAGTTCCCGTGGAGCACAGGGTTGGCCAGGTGGGGAGTGCGGCCTGAACGCCCCAGCGTGGCAGACAACTGAGTTTCCGATGCAAAGCAATCGAGTTGTCATAACGTTAAGTAGACGAGGGCTACCCAGGTGCTAGACCTCCTGATCACCGGCGGCGCCGTTCTGGACGGCACGGGCGCGCCGCCCTATCGCGCCGCCGTCGCCGTCGCGGGCGGACGCATCGTGGACATCCTGCCGACGGCCGACGGCGCGCCGCCGCTGACCCTGCCAGCCCGCGACACCCTCGACGCCGCCGGCCACCTCGTCACGCCCGGCTTCATCGACATCCACAGCCACTCCGACTTCACCCTGGTCGTGGACCCCCGCGCCGTCAGCCAGATAACCCAGGGCGTCACCCTCGAAGTCGTCGGCAACTGCGGCCACGGCTGCGCCCCCATCGGCGACCCCGCGCTGGCGCGCTCGAATATCTACGGTATCCGCGAGGAGCATGACCTCCCCTGGCGCACCGTCGCCGAGTACCTGGCAGCGCTGGAAGCCGAGCGCCCCGCCGTCAACGTGGCGACGCTCGTGCCCAACGGCGCGCTCCGCCTCGCCGTCGTCGGCCTGGCCGACCGACCCGCCGACCCCGCCGAGCTTCGCCACATGGCGCGCCTGCTCGCCCAGGGCCTCGAGGAGGGCGCGCTGGGCTACTCGACGGGCCTGGAGTACGGGCCGGAGCGGGCCTGCTCGGAGGCGGAGATCACGACCCTGTGCCGCGTCACCCGCGCGGCCGGCGGCTTCTACGCCACCCACACCCGCAACCGCCCCGGCGAGGCCGTCGCGACGGTCGCCGAGGCCATTCGGGCCGCCGAGGGGGCGGCCGTCCCGCTCCAGATCTCGCACATCTCCGTCGTGGCCCGGCTGGCCGAGGACGGCCGCTGGGCCGTCGAGCAGGCCCTGGCCCAGGTGGACGCGGCGCGGGCCCGTGGCGTCGATGTCACCTTTGACATGCACACCCGTCTGTTCGGGACGACCAACCTCAGCGCGGCGCTCCCCCCGTGGGCGCTGGAGGGAGGCCCCGACGACGTCGCCCGCCGTCTGCGCGACCCGGAGATACGGGGCCGCCTCAAAGCCTACCCCAGCATCATCACCGCCCTGGCCCGTGACGACTGGAGCCGCATCGTCCTGTTCGATTGCCCGGCGCGGCCCGACTGGGCGCGGCGCAGCCTGGCGGACCTGGCCGCCGAGCGCGGCGGCGACCCGCTGGATACGCTCTACGACATCCTGCTGGCCGACCTCGACCACCTGTACAGCCTCATGGTCATCGCCTACGCCTACCGCGCCGAGGACATCCGCCCCGCCTTCGACCACCCGCTGTGCATGATCGGGTCCGACGCCACGGCCCTCGCCCCCGACGGCCCGCTGGCGGGGACCGCGTTTCATGGCGCGTACACCTGGGCCGCGTGGTATATGCGGTACTTCACCCGCGCGACCGGGCGGCTGCCCGTCGCCGAGGCCGTGCGCCGCCTGACCTCGCTCCCCGCCACGCGGCTCGGCCTGTCCGAGCGCGGCGTCCTGCGGCGCGGCGCGTGGGCCGACATCGCCGTATTCGACCCTGCCCTATTCTCCGAGCGCGGCACCGACTTCGAGCCGAACCAGACCGCCGTCGGCATGCGCCACGTCGTCGTCAACGGCGTCGTCACCCTCCGCGACGGCGTCCTGACCGGCCGCCGCGCCGGCCACGTCCTGCGCCGCTAGCGCTCAGCCGTCAGTGGTCAGCGGTCAGTAGGCAGCGCTCAATCGTCCTTCGTCCTTCGTCCTTCGTCCTTCGTCAGCACTCACTCGTGGAGGCGCAATGGTTTCCCAACCCGACTACGGTATCCTGATCGCCAAGGACGTCATGATTCCCATGCGCGACGGTGTCCGCCTCGCCTCGGACATCTACTTCCCGGCCCGCGACGGCGAGCGCGTCCCCGGCCCGTGGGGCACGATCCTGCTGCGCACCTCCTACGACAAGGCCGCCGCCCGCTACATCGACACCATCGCGGCCTTCTTCACCCCGCGCGGCTACGTCACCGTCCAGCAGGACCTGCGCGGGCGCTACAACTCCGAAGGCGCTGGGCAGTATTGGCACGCAGCCAATCCCCACGAGGGGCGGGACGGCTACGACACCATCGAGTGGATCGCTGCTCAGCCCTGGTCCAACGGGCGCGTCGGCATGGTTGGCAGCTCCCATCCCGGCCTCGTCCAGACCCACGCCGCCCTCCACGCCCCGCCCCACCTGACCGCCATCTGGCCCGACGTCGCGCCGACGAACAGCTACCACCAGCAGGTGCGCCGCGGCGGCGCTATGCAGCTCCACATGTTTGGCGCGCTGTTCCTCCACGCCCAGGACTCGCAGCAGGCGCGGGCCGACCCCGTCATCCACGCCGAGATCTTCGACGCCATGCTCCACATGCGCGAGCTGGTCTACGCGACGCCCTTCAAGCCCGGCCACACGCCCCTCAAGCGCGTCCCCAACCTGGAAAAGACGCTGTTCGACTACTACTATCGGGGCGCGTACGACGAGTTCTGGGCCGCCGAGTACAGCGACTTCACCCGCTACTTCGCCCAGATCCCCGACATTCCAGGGACGTTTAGCGGCGGCTGGTGGGACCCGTACACCGAGGCGACGACCGGCCAGTTTGCCGCCATGGCCCAACGCGGCACGGCCACCCAGCGCCTCATCATCGGCCCGTGGACCCACATGGGCATGCGCGGCGTCAACATGTCCTACGCCAACGACGTCGACTTTGGCCCGGACGCCGTCTGGGGCTTCGAGCGCTTCAACCACGAGCAACTCCGCTGGTTCGACCGCTGGCTCAAGGACCAGCCGACCGGCGTCGAGGCCGACCCGCCGGTCCAGATCTTCGTCATGGGCGGCGGCAGCGGCCGCAAGAACGCCGCCGGCCGCCTCGACCACGGCGGGCGCTGGCGCACCGAGCGCGAGTGGCCCCTCGCCCGCGCCCAGGACACGACCTTCTACCTGCGCAGCGGCGGCGGGTTAAGCCGCGAGACGTCCTCCCATTCGGACGAGCCGACCCGCTTCACCTATGACCCCGCCCACCCCGTGCCAACCATCTGCGGCCCGGTAACGGGCTACTTCGAAGTCGTCCCCCTCGGCCAGCCCCTCGACCCGTTCTGGCGCAAGTACCTGCCGCCCTGGGCCATCCAGCGCCAGATCATCGCCGACGGTCCGTCCCACCAGCAGGAACAGCCGGGCCTCGTTGGCGCGCAGCCACCCTACTTACCGCTGTCCATGCGCCCCGATGTGCTCGTCTTCCAGACTGATCCGCTGGACACCCCTATCGAAGTCACCGGCCCCATGCGCGTTCACCTCTGGATATCGTCGTCGGCCGTCGATACCGACTTCACGGCCAAGTTAATCGACGTCTACCCCCCTAACGACGACTACCCCGCTGGCTACCACATGTACCTTTGCGACTCCATCATCCGTTGCCGCTATCGCGACGGTTTCGAGCGCGAGGCCCTCATGACGCCCGGCGAGGTTTACGAGGTAGAGATCACCCTTCCGCCGACCAGCAACCTTTTCCAGGCCGGCCATCGTATCCGCCTGGACATCTCCAGCAGCAACTTCCCCCGTTTCGACCTGAACCCCAACACCGGCGAACCCATGGGCCGCCACACCCACACCCTCGTTGCCCACAACGCCGTCTATATCGACCGCGACCACCCGTCGCACGTTGTCCTGCCCATCATCCCCTAGGAGGTACCTATGGCCATTGACACCCAGATCTGGACCGACCTCGACTACGACAAGAATGGCAAGCAGACCGGTTTCCTCGGCGTTCCCCAGTCTACCAACACTTCGGGCTGGGCCACCCAGTTCATCCCGGTCGCCGTCGTCAAAAACGGCGCCGGCCCGACGGCGCTGCTCTTCGGCGGCAACCACGGTGACGAGTACGAGGGGCCTACGGTCCTGCTCAACCTGATCCGCCGCCTTGACCCGGCCCAGGTCCAGGGCCGCGTCATCATCCTACCCATGCTCAACCGGCCGGCCGTCGAGAACGGCACGCGCCTGTCGCCCATTGACGGCCGTAACATGAACCGCGCCTTCCCCGGCCAGCGCAACGACACCATCACGGGGGTCATCGCCCACTACGTCACCCATGTCCTGTTCCCCCTGGCCGATCTCGTCGTTGACATCCACTCAGGTGGGCGCTCGGCGCACTTCCTGCCGTCCGTCAACATGCACCGCGTCCCCAACCGGGAGCAGATGGGGGCTATGGTGCGGGCGGGCAAGGCGTGGGGCGCGCCCTATGTCTTCATCTACCGCGACGTGGGCGGCGAGGGGCTGCTGCCCGGCTACGCCGAGGGCCTGGGCAAGGTCACGCTGGGGACGGAGATGGGTAGCGCCTCTCAGTACGGCGCGACCATTCTCAACATCACGGCGCGCGGCGTCGACAATGTCCTGCGTCTCTACCATATCCTCGACGACGGCCGGCCCATCGAGACGCCCGACACGCCGCCCGAAGTCGTCGCCGCCGACGAGCAGGACGACTACCTCATGGCCCCCGTCAGCGGTATCTTCGAGCCGTTCTTTGAGATGGGCGCGTGGATCGAGGCGGGGCAGGCCATCGGCCAGATGCACCTGGTCGAGCAGCCCTTCGCCGCGCCCATCTCGGTCGTGGCGCGGACCAGTGGCATGCTCATCAGCCGTCGCGCCTTCCCCCTGACGCGCCAAGGCGACTGCGTGGCGACCCTGGTGCGCCCCGCCAACTTCGACTAGGGAGGGCCCCGTGACCCGCATCCTGATTGCCGAGTGTCTGCAAGAGGTCTCCTCCTTCAACCCCGTCGCCAGCCACTACGAGGACTTTCGCGTGCGCTGGGGCGATGACCTCATCGCGTTTCACCGCCAGTCGCGCGTCGAGGTTGGTGGCGCGCTGAGCGTCTTCGCCACGCGGCCCGACATCGAGATTGTCCCGACGTACAGCGCCCGCGCCATCACGTCGGGCGGGACGCTGGCCGCCGCCGACTTCACCCGCCTCGCCGACGAGTTCCTGGCGGCCCTGCGCCAGGCCCCGCCCGTGGACGGCGTCTACTTCGCGCTCCACGGCGCGATGGGCGCGGCCAACGAGGACGACCCGGAAGGCTACCTGCTGGCCGAGGCGCGCCGCATCCTGGGCGAGGGCGTCCCCATCGTCGTCTCGCTGGACCTGCACGGCATCATCACCGACCGCATGCTCCAACACAGCGACGCCGTTGTCGTCTACCATACCTACCCCCACGTCGACTTTTGGGAGACGGGGGAGCGAGCGGCGCGGCTGCTGCTCAAGATTCTGGCGGGCGAGGCGCGGCCCGTTACGGCGCTGGTCCCCATCCCGGCCCTGGTGCGCGGGCCGGAGTTGGTCACGGCGACGGGCCTGTTCGGCGCGTCTATCCGCGCCTGCCAGGCCATCGAGGCCAGCCCTGGCGGTCTGTCCGCAGGGATGTTCATCGGCAACCCGTTCACCGACGTGATCAACCTGCGCTCGGACAGCCTGGTGGTCACCGACGGCGACGCCGACCGCGCCCGCCGCGAGGCGGTTCGGTTGGCCGAGGACTTTTGGGCCGTGCGCGAGCGGCTGCAACAGCCGTTGACCCCGCTGGACGAGGCGGTGCGCCTGGCCCTCGACACGCCCAGCGGGACAGTCATCCTGGTCGACGCCGCCGACGCGACGAGTTCGGGCGCTTCCGGGGACAGTAATGCCATCCTGCGCGCCCTGCTGGACGCGGGCTATCGCGGCCGGGCCTTGATTCCCATTGTCGACCCGCCGGCCGTCCAGGCGGCGCTGCGGGCCGGCGTCGGCCAGACGGTGCGGACGGCGGTCGGCGGGGCCTTGGACACCGGGCGCTTTCGCCCGCTGCCCATCGAGGCGCGGGTCCACCTGCTCTCTGAAGGGGTGTTCTGCAGCGAGCGGCAGAAGGACCTGTGGTTCTCCGGTGAGACGGCGGTCCTGGTGGCCGACAACTTCACGCTGCTGGTGATGAGCCGCCCGGTCAGCCTGTTCGACCGCGCGCCGTTCTACGCCCACGGCCAGAACCCGGTCGACTTCGACCTGGTCGTCGTGAAGTCGCCGCACTGCGAGCCGCACATGTTCCGCGACTGGGCGGCGCGCTACATCAACGTCGACGCGCCCGGCTCAACCAGCGCCAATCTCAAGAGCCTGGGCCACCGTGTCTGCGCCCGCCCCATCTTCCCGCTGGACGAGGGCGTGACGTTCACGCCCGACGCGCGTCTGTTCCAGCGCTAGCTAGTGTAGCGCCGACTTGAGCTGGCTGGCGCTGAGCGCCGCGAGGCATGGTCTCTGGGAAGGTTGGCAGAGCAGACCCCCTCACTTCGCTGGGGGTGACAGTCGTCGGGTTCCGGGTGACATCGTCGCGCCAAGCACGCGAGCGCGTGAAAGCGTCTCACCTTCGGCTAGCCAGGATGCCGCCGAGCCAGCCGGCGGCGACCATCAGAACGTAGAGGACCAGTCCCACGGGATCAAGCCTGCGACTGAAGCCCACATCCAGGAGGAAGGAGATGAGGGCGACCACCAGGCCGACAAGCAAGCCGTGCAGAGGAGCGGCGCGTGCCACCCTGCGCGCCGCCCACCATGCGCCATAGCCTGTCACCACAACCACCACCAAGGCGGTGATCAAGGAAGCGGCCCGCAGGGCGCTCTGAGCATCCAGGTGGCCCCAGTTGAAGAGAGTGGGCAAGAACAGGGACACACCGAGACCGAGGACCAAGGTCAAGACGTAGACTAGAACGCTCATCGTCAAGACCAGACGCCAGTGCACTTGCGAGAGCCGGCCTTTCATGCTTACCTCCTGCTGTCGGGTCTGGACGGGGTAGCCTGGTGTAATTGTATACCGTCAGGCTGTGAAGAGAGGACGAAACCATGCGGATACGCGAGATACGAGCGGTCGGGTTGCGGGACGCGACGCCAGAAGGCGGCTGGAGCAACGAGTTGCGCCCCGACGACTGTGTGCATACCCTCGTCGCCGTCCTCACCGACGAGGGCGTGACGGGCTTCGGCAGCGTCTTCACCAACGACGCGCTGGCCGCGGCGGCGCTGGCCGTGCTCGAGCCGCTCTACGTGGGCGAGAACGCTCTGGAGCCGGAGCGCGTCAGCGAGAAGCTCCACCAGCACATGTTCTGGCTGGGGCGCGGCGGCAGCATCACCCACGCCATCAGCGGCATCGACATCGCGCTGTGGGACATCCTGGGTCAGGCGACGGGCCAGCCGGTCGGGCGGCTGCTCGGTGGCCGCTACCGCGAGCGGGTGCGGCCCTACGCGTCGCTGCTCATGCAGGAGCCGGGACCGCTGGCCGATCACTTGCTGCGCATCAAGGCCCAGGGCTTCCGCGCCTTCAAGATGGGTTGGGGGCCGTTTGGCCGTGTCAGCGTCGCGCTGGACGAGGCAATTGTGCGGGCGGCGCGGGACGCCGTCGGGCCGGACGCGCTGCTCATGGTCGACGCGGGCGGCAGCGACGCCTACTGGGGGCAGGGCTACAAGTGGGCGCTGCGCACTGCCAAGATGCTGGCCGACTACGACGTCGTCTGGTTCGAGGAGGCGCTGCCCCCCGACGCCCTCCAGGACTACGTCAGGCTGCGCGAACACTCCCCCGTGCCCATCGCGGGCGGGGAGGTCCTCACACGTCGGCAGGCCTTCCAGCCCTGGCTCCAGGCGGGCGCGTTTGACATTGTCCAGCCGGACGTGACGAAGGTCGGCGGCATCAGCGAGGAGCGGCGCATTGGCTGGCTGGCCCAGGAGAACGGCGTCAAGTTCATCCCCCACGGTTGGAACACGGCGCTAGGCCTGGCCGCCGATCTGCACCTGGCCTCGGCCTTCCCGCACACCGACCTGGTGGAGTACCTGACCGGCGCGCCGTTCATCGACGACATTGTGGTGGACCAGTGGGCGCTTGACGCCGACGGCATGTTGCCCATCCCGGCCACGCCGGGCCTCGGCGTGCGCCTTGACCTCGACGCGGTGGCGAAGTACACGCGCGGCGAGCGGTGGTTGGAGGACTAACGATGTACACCGTAGTACGCGAGGTTGCCCGCGCGCCCCAGGAAGCAATTGAGGCGCTGCGCCCCTTCGCGGCGGCGGTCCTGTCGGACGCGCTGGGCCGCACGGGGACGATGGACGGCGGCATCAAGCCGCTGGCCGATGGCATGCGGCTGATTGGCACGGCGGTCACGGTCAAAACCTACCCCGCCGACAACCTGATGATCCACCTGGGCCTCAAGCTGGCCCAGCCGGGCGACGTCCTGGTCATCGACGCCGACGGCGTGACCGACACGGCGGTCGTCGGCGAACTGGTCGTCGCCTCCGCGCAGCGCAAGGGGTTGGCGGGCTTCGTCATCGACGGGGCCATCCGCGACAAGGCCGACATGGTGGCCCTGGGCTTCCCGGTCTACGCGCGCGGCGCCGTCCCCAACGGCCCGCTCAAGAACGGGCCGGGCTTTGTCAACGTGCCGGTCGCGTGCGGCGGGCTGGTCGTCCACCCAGGCGACGTGGTCATCGGCGACGACGACGGCGTGGTCGTGGTGCCCCAGGCGCAGTGGCAAGCCGTCGCCGAGGCGGCGCGGGCCGTCGAAACCCGTGAGGGAGCCACGCGCCAGCGCATCCAGGCGGGCGAACTGTTGTGGGACATGCAGGGCATGGACAAGGCGCTGGCCGCGTTCAAGATTGAGTGGCGGTGAGGGGATGAGAATCACCCGCATCACGACCCTGGTCGTCAACGCGGCCATGCGCAACTGGGTGTTCGTCAAGGTCGAGACGGACCAGGCCGGGCTGTGGGGCTGGGGCGAGGCGACGCTGGAGTGGAAGACGCGCTCGGTCGTCGGCGCGGTCGAGGACGTGGGCCGCTTTCTCATTGGGGAGGACCCGCGCCGCGTCGAGCACCTGTTCCAGATCATGACGCGCCAGTACTTCTGGCGGGCAGGCATCGAGGGCATGACAGCCATCAGCGGCCTCGAGCAGGCGCTGTGGGACATCAAGGGCAA
>CAZLBQ010000189.1:0-10805 GCA_964557745.1 uncultured Anaerolineales bacterium | reverse complement strand
GCTGGACCCCAGCGCCGACGTGGCGTGGGCGTTCCACGGGTCGCGCGTGGCGGACGGCGGCTGGCTGCTGCGCGGCGGCGCGGCCCTCGGCGCGGCCATCCTGGGGACAATGGTCAATTAGCAATGGTCAATTGTCAATTGATGATTGATGACTGACCATTGACCATTGACCGGTAGCCTCAATTCTTCCCTCTCCTATAGAGAGGTAGTCGTGAGCGGACGAATTGGGGGGCCGAGACGGATGGGCGAGGAACTTGATTGGGTGCGTGACGACTACCTGGGCATGTTCGCGGCGCGGGTGGTAGGCAGCGCACCGCCGCCGCGCCCAGTTCCACTAGCCGGGCTGATAGGCTATGGCCTGGCCCACCATATCCCCATCCTCTTCCTCTTTCTGGCTGTCGCCTACCTCCTCGCCATCTTACGCGCCGACCTAGCCGGGCTGAGTGTGCCCCTCGTGATGGGGGTGGGATACCTGGCCGCCTATCTGGTGCGCCAGCTGCGCCACGTCAGGCTCGCGCTGCGCGACGGGCGTCTGGACCGCGCGCAGGTGGAGAGCGTTCGCTATCAACGCGGTCTGGCGAGTGGGCGCTGGCATACCGTCGACGACGTCACCGCCGGGCGCAAGTTCCAGGTCAGGCGGAGTTGGGCGGGCTGGATCAAGCCCGGCTGGGAGATCGATGTCCTGGTCAAGCCAGGCCGTGGCGCGGTCTGGCTGGCGCTGCTGCCGGGTGAGGATTCGGTGCGGGAGCAAGGGATACGGCCCCGCGCCGCGCCCTTCCGTCTCTCGCCGGGCTGGTTGGCGCTGGCGACCGGGTTGTGCATGGTGCTGCTGTTTGTGACGTGGCTTGAGATTGATGCCGAGGATGAAACCGCGCACACCTTCTTCGTGGCGCCGCTGTGCAGCGGGCGAGAGTTGCAAGGCTGCGTAGCGGAATGGCCGGCGGCGGTGGTTGACAAACGGCAAGCGTGGCTCGGACGCAGCCCGCAGCGCTACCTGCGCCTGCGGCTCCCGCAGGGGAGCGCTGCCGAGTACCGCGCAGACCGGTATGGCGACGGCGGCCTGTACACCCGGCTCGCGGTGGGGGATACGGTGACAGCCGCCGTGTGGGAGGGGCGGGTGGTCGAGGTGCGGGATGACGCCGGGCGCTGGCTGGCCCTGGTGGGCCACCCGGCCTACCCGCCGACCAACTCGCGGGGGCGCGCCCTGGTGACAGCCCTCGCGGGGCTGGTATGCGCGGGGGCTGCCCTGCTCCGCCGCCGCGAGCGACGACAGTACCGGCGCTGGGCGGCAGCCCATCCTTAGCCGTCGCGTCATTGACTGTCACTCCAATCGTAGTGGGCGGTCTCCTCAGGGGACGTTGGCGGAGCAGATGCCTCACTCCGTTCGGCATGACCGTCGTGGCTGCCTGCTACTGTCAATGCGCAACGGGGCCAGGATGCGTTCGCTCACGACGACCTTCGTAGGAGAGGGCAGAAGGCGGGGAATGACAGTGACCGCAATTTGACCCTGCCCCGTCAAGGGGCTATAATTAGCGGTGCTGTTGTGTGGAAGATGACGTCCCTCGCCGCCGTCCGCTTCGGGTCGAGGTAGGCTCTTGACCCGTGCGTGGCGGCGTCGTTATGCCAGGGCGGAACTTTTCTCGGACATCCGACGTTTATTCCATGAGTCCGTGATACTGATTGTGGAGGAGGCGGAGCGCTTCTCATGAACCGTAGGTTTGCGTTTACCATTGGCTTTATCGTTCTCCTGACCATCCTGGCCGCGTGGGTCGTGTGGCCCAACAACCCCGGGCTGCGTTTCAACCTTGGCCCCTTTAGCGCCAACTCGGACATCAAGGTCCACGAGGGCCTGGACCTCCAGGGCGGCCTGCAGGTGCTGCTGCAAGCCCGCACGCCCGACGGCCAGCCGCCGGAGCGTGCTGACCTCGACGCGACGCGCCAGATCATCGAGAACCGCGTCAACGGCCTCGGCGTGTCCGAGCCGCTCATCCAGATTCAAGGCGAGGACAAGATCGTCGTCGAGTTGCCCGGCGTGAGCGACCCCGACGCCGCCATCCGCACCTTCGGCCAGACGGGCCGCCTGGAGTTCATCGACGCCGGCGACGAGTTCATCGCGCCGGGGACGAAGGTCCAGACGTCCTACCCCGACCTGTGGCCCGTGCCCGCCGACAAGCTGACCGTGACCGCGCCCGTGACGAGCACGAACGCCGTGAGCGGGACGACCCAGGCCGCCACCAAGAAGTACGCGACGGTTATCACCGGCGAGCACCTGCGCGAGGCCAACATCGCCTTCCAGCAGACGACCAACGCCCCCGTGGTGGCCTTCACGCTGACGCCCGACGGCGCGCGGCGGCTCCAGGACTTCACCAGCAAGAACATGGGCAAGATTATGCCCATCGTCCTCGACGGCGCGATTATCTCCGCGCCCCGTGTCAACGGCGTCATCAGCGACCAGGGGCAGATCGAGGGGCAGTTCACACGCGAGGAGGCCAACAGCCTGGCGCTCCAGCTCAAGTACGGCGCGCTCAAGGTGCCGCTGGAAGTCGTCAACACCCGCACCGTCGGCCCGACGCTGGGTCAGGACTCGGTCCAGCGCAGCATCATCGCCGGCCTGGTCGGTCTCATCGCCGTCGCCCTGTTCATGATCATCCACTACCGTCTGCCGGGCATCCTGGCGACGGCGGCCTTGCTCATCTACGGGCTGATTACCTTCGCCCTGTTCAAGCTCATCCCGGTCACCCTGACGCTGCCGGGCATCGCGGGCTTCATCCTGTCGATTGGTATGGCCGTCGACGCCAACATCCTCATCTTCGAGCGCATGCGCGAGGAGCTGCGGCACGGGAAGCGGCTGCGCCAGGCCATCGAGACGGGCTTCGCCCGCGCCTGGCCGTCCATCCGCGACTCGAACATGTCCACCCTGCTGACGTGCCTCATCCTGTTCTGGTTTGGCTCGCAGTTCGGCGCGAGCATCGTCAAGGGCTTCGCCCTGACGCTGGCGTTGGGTGTCCTCGTCAGCATGTTTACCGCCATTGTCGTGACGCGGTCCTTCTTGCGCCTGACGCGCCGCGTCTGGGACCTGGAGCAGGACACCCACGAGGCGAACGTCCATCTCCACCGCCTGTTTGGCTACTAAGAGGGGGAAGCCGTGTTTAATATTGTTGGCAAGCGTTATCTCTACTTCGGCATCTCACTGCTGACCATCATCCCCGGCCTGATCGCCCTGGCGCTGTGGGGGCTGCCGCTGTCCATCGACGTCACGGGCGGCTCGCTGCTAGAAGTCCGGCTCAACACCCCGCCCGCCCAGGTCCAGCCGGCCGACGTCAAGGCCATCCTAAGCGCGCGCGGCTTCAACGACGCCGTGGTCCAGACAGCGGGCAACAACGACATCATCATCCGCACCACGCCGATGGACAACGAGACGAAGCTCGGCATCTACGGTGACATGCGCCAGAAGTACGGCGAGATCACCGAGTTGCAGTTCCAGAGCGTGGGGCCGTCGGTCGGCGCGGCGGTCGCGCAGCGCGCCGGCGGTGCGGTGGCAGCGGCGGCGGCGGGTATCCTGCTCTACATCGCCTGGGCCTTCCGCAAGGTCGCCCACCCGTTCCGCTACGGCACGGCGGCCATCATCGCCATGCTCCACGACATCCTGGTCGTGATCGGGTTGTCGGCCATCGCCGGCAAGCTCATCGGCTGGCAGGTGGACGCTCTGTTCCTGACGGCCCTCCTGACGGTCATCGGCTTCTCGGTCCACGACACCATCGTCGTCTTCGACCGCATCCGCGAGAACCTCATCCGCTATCGCGGCGAGGGCTACGAGAACGTCGTCAACTTCAGCATCGTCCAGACCCTGGCGCGCTCCATCAGCACCTCGCTGACGGTGCTCTTCACCCTGACGGCGCTGGCTCTGCTGGGCGGCGTCACCATCCGCCACTTCGTCGTCTGGCTGCTCATCGGCATCGCCAGCGGCATGTACTCGTCCATCTTCAACGCCGCGCCCATCCTGGTCGTGTGGGAGACGGGCGAGTGGCGCAACTGGCCCATCCTGCGCAACATCTTCGGTCGCCGCGAGCCGCGCCCCAGCCAGGCGTAACACGCTGAGGACGCCGCATCCCAGACCTGACAGGTTTTCAAAACCTGTCAGGTCTTTGTCATTCCTGAGAGGTTGCGCGGCGGGCCGCCTTTTGACTATACTTTAGCTGACCCCATATCTCCAGTGAGGAGTTCCCCCCGGTGTTAGACTGGCAAGTGGGCGAGGGCGATGTCCCCGAGCTGCAAGACGATACCCCCCGCCGCCGTCGTGGCGGCGTGCCGCGCTGGCTGTGGCTCGCTACGCTGGCCGTGCTGCTGTGCGCCGTCCTCAGTACGGTGGCCTACCTGGTCCTCGGCACAAAAGCCGGCGAGCGCCAGGCCCGCGCCGACATCCAGGCCGCGGCAGACCTGGAAATCTGGGCGCGCCAGAACGACAACCGCGCCGTCTTCTTCGACTCCCTCGATCCGACGTCGCCGCGTGACTGGCGGACCCGCCAGGTGCGCGACTGGCGGGCCGGCCAGGAGTGGCGCAAGGGGGCCGAGGTCGTCCACGCCGAGTTGTACGACAACGGGCTGGCGTGGGTCGAGCTTAAGCTGACGAACACCGGTGGCCGCGAGTACCGCGAGGGCCGCTTCTACCGGCGCGGGGCGGACGGCCGCTGGCGGCGCAGCGCAGGTGACGAGGCGTTCTGGGGGCCGACGCGCGTCGCCGAGACACGGTATTTCCAGATCCAGCACACCCTGCGCGACGCGCCATACATCCGCCAGACCACCGAAGGCCTGGACGACTGGTACCGCCAGCTCCGCGCCGATTTTGGCCTGCCCGCGCCCACTGGCCACCGCGTCGTCGACGTCGTGGCCGACCCGGAAGCCGCCGCTAGCGGCAACGTCGTCCTCAAGTCGCCGCTGGTGGACCTGCGCACCTGGGACGACACAGCGGCTAACGTTCTGCGCGGCTGGCTGGCGCTCAAGCTGGCCCAGGAGGCGCTGGACGAGGCCGCCCCGCCGACGTTGCAGGACGCCCGCGCCGTGGCCCAGCGCACCTTCTTGACCGGCATCCTCTACTGGGAGGTCAACCAGTTCGCGCCCTTCACGCCTTCGGAGCAGGCTGAACTCAAGTCGCTGATGAGCGAGGCCGTCGCCACCAACCGCCTCATCCCGCTGCGCGACCTGCGCCCGGAGTTCACCGACCAGGACCGCCAGCGGCTGCTGTGGCCGCACCAGGTCTCGGCCGCGTCGTTCACCGCCGACACCTATGGCCGGGCCAGCTTCGCCAAGCTCGTCCGCCAGGCCGACAGCCTCGAGCGCGCCGTGCCCAGCGCCCTCGGCGTCCCCTACGACCAGTTCGAGTCGGGCTGGCGGCGCTACGTCCAGCAGAAATACACGAGTTGAGCATGCCTTCCCACGGTGGCCCTGACCATGCCCCCGGTTTCCTGATGGCGGTTGGCGGCGCGGAGGACAAGGTGGGCGACCGTCTGATCCTGCGCCACTTTGTCCACCTGGCGGGCGGCGCGCATGCCCGGATCGTCGTCCTGCCCATGGCGTCTTCATTCTCAACGGAAGTCGCCGACCGCTATCAGGCGCTGTTCCATGACCTGGGCGCGGCGCGGGTGGACATTGTCGATGTCGCCGTGCGAGCGGAGGCCCTGAACCCGGCCCTGGCCGAGCCGTTCGCCGACGCGACCGGCGTGTTCCTCACCGGCGGCAACCAGTTGAAGATCGCCACACTGCTCGGTGGCACGCCCATTGCCAGAGCGTTACGACATCGCCACGCGCTGGGGGCGGTCGTCGGCGGGACGAGCGCAGGCGCGTCGGCCCTGTCGCAGCACATGATCGCCTTCGGGCGCGGTGGGCCATCGCCCACGCAGCGCATGGTCACGCTCTCGCCCGGCCTGGGCCTGACCAACCGCGTCATCATCGACCAGCACTTCCGCCAGCGCGACCGCATCGGCCGCCTCATGGCGGCCGTGGCCTTCAACCCGTTCCTCATCGGCGTCGGCGTCGACGAGGACACGGCCATCGTCATCGATTCCCGCGACCGTGTCGCGGTCGTGGGCCGCCACAGCGTCACCTTTGTCGACGGCGGTGAGATTACATACACGGACATTCACCAGGTGAAGCAGCACGCGAATGTGGCCGTCCACAACGTCCGCCTGCACGTCCTGACCCACGGCCAGGAGTTCGACCTGCGCACCCGCCAGCCCCTGAGCGGCTTCCACCTGCTCGGCGCGGCTGCGCCGGCGCTGCCGGAGGACGAGGCCATGACGGGTGAGGCGGCGGATGATGATTAACGGGCTGGTCGCCCCCAGCGCCGCGCCAGCCTGGGCCATCGAGGCGGCCGGACTGACCAAGACCTACGGCGCCTTCACGGCGGTCCAGGACATGACGCTGCGCGTGCGGCCGGGCGAGATCTATGGCTTCCTCGGCCCCAACGGCGCGGGCAAGACGACGACCATCAAGATGCTGGTCGGCCTGCTCAAGCCGTCGGGCGGGGTGGCCCGCATCGTCGGCTACGACGTCCAGCGCCAGCCCCTGCAAGCCAAGGCGTGCCTGGGCTATGTCCCCGACCAGCCCATCCTCTACGACAAGTTGCGCGGCCGCGAGTTCCTGACCTTCATGGCGCGGCTGTACCGCGTCGACGGGCGGACGGCCCAGCGCCGCGCCGACGACCTGCTGCGCGTCTTCGACCTCAGCGACGCCGCCGACCACCTGGTCGAAGGCTACTCCCACGGCATGCGCCAGAAGCTCGCGCTGGCCGGCGCGCTCATCCACCGCCCGTCGGTCCTGTTCCTCGACGAGCCGACCGTCGGCCTCGACCCCAAGAGCGCGCGGCTCATCAAAGACCTTCTTCTCCAGTTGCGCGAGGCGGGCGTGGCCGTCATGATGTCCACCCACATCCTCGAAATCGCCGAGCGCATGTGTGACCGCGTCGGTATCATCTTCAACGGCCGCCTCATCGCCGAGGGGACGGTGGCCGAGCTGCATGCCCTCCAGGGCGGCGGCAGCCTGGAAGAGATCTTCCTGTCGCTGACGGGCGGCGCCGACTACGCCGAGTTGGCGCGGGTGCTGGCCTAGCCCATGTTCGACGTCCTCCGCTACACGGTCTTTCTGCTAGCGGCGAGTGGACGCATCTGGTGGAACCGGCTGCGGCGCTCGAACTGGCGCTACCGCCTGAGCTGGCTTGTCCTCTTCACCTTCCTCGCCCTGCTGTCGTTCATCTTCGCCCTCGCCATCAATACCTCGGTCCGCTTCGCCGTGCGCACCGGGACGATGGCCGGCCTGGACGCGCTGCCCGGCGGCATCCTCGGCTCGGTGTTCCTGTTTACGTTCGTCACCGGCTTTGGCATCGCCCTGTCGTCGCTGTACCTGTCGGGCGACCTGGACCTGCTCCTCGCCGCGCCCATCCCCATCCACGCCATCTTTACCGCCAAGCTCGTCTCAGCCGTTCTGCCCACTTACCTCTTCGTCGCCCTGCCCGCCATCCCGTCGCTGTGGGCGTTCGGCCTCGGCCTGGGCTACAACCCGCTCTACTTCCTGGCCGTCTTCCCCGTCCTGCTGTTCCTGCCGCTGCTGCCCGTCAGCCTCGCTGCCTTAGCCGTGATGGCGGTCGTCCGCGTCGTCCCGGCGCGCCGCCTGGCCGAGATCCTCGGCGTCGTCGCGGCGGCCATCAGCATTGGCTTCTCACTCTGGGGCCAGGGGGCGAGCGCCGGGACGTTCGGCGGCATGCAGCCGGGCGCCATCTCACGCACGCTGCGCACCCTGGACGTGCCGTTCAGCCCGGCCAGCCTGGCGGGCCATGCCCTCGCGGCGCTGGGCGCGGGCGAGTGGGACGCGGCGCTGCGCGGCCTGGGCGGCTTCGCGGCGCTGTCGCTGGCGGGCTTCCTGGTCGCCCTCGACCTGTCGGCGTCCCTGTACTACTCCGGCTGGGCGAAGGTGCGAGCGGGGGTGGGGCGGCAGGCGGCAGGCGGCAGGCGGCGGGCGGAAGAGGGGCAGAAGGCAGAAAGGGGAAGGCAGAAGGCTGAAGTCGGCGCGTGGCTGATGGGGTGGGCGTCGCATCCGGTGCCGGCCATCGTCATCAAGGACTTTCGCGCCCTGCCGCGCGACCTGTCCAACCTGGTCCAGATTCTCGCGCCGCTCATCTTCAGCGCCTTCTGGGCGTGGCAGTTGCTGCGCTTCCCGGCCCGACTGTACGGCGGCGGGATGCTCGGCGCGCTGTGGCCGCTGGTCGGGACGCTGGCGGCGGTCAGTATCACTGGCATGATCTTCTCGCGCTTCGCGCTGACGGGCGTCAGCCGCGAGGGGCAGGCGGCGTGGTTGGTTCGCGCGGCGCCGGTGTCGCCGTGGGACTGGCTGTGGGCCAAGTTCCTGGTGGCGTACCTGCCGTTTCTGGCCATGGGCCTGGCGTTGAGCGTCGGCTTGGGAGTGGCGCAGGCCAGTGATGCGGCGGCCCTCGTGCTGGGGGCGGCGGCGGTCCTGCTGATTGGGGCGGGCATCACGGGCATCGCGCTCGGCCTGGGGACGCTGGCCGCCCGCTTCGACTGGTCCAGCCCGCACCAGATGGTGGGCATGGGGACGGGCTGCGTGTCTGGTGTGGCGTACAGCGTCTATGCTGGGGTCATCCTGGCTGTGTTCGCGCTGGCCCGCCTCGCCGCCGACCGCCTGCCGGATGTGAGCCTGCTGGTCTGGCTGGCCGCGCTCTCCCTGGCGACGCTGCTGACGGCCGGCGCCGTCATCGCCCCCCTGTGGGCCGCCGCCGAGAAGCTCAGAGGGCTAGAGTAGCATCATTTACTCATAGTGGTGGCGGCACGCGATAATGGTAATCTCGGCGGCTGTTACACTGTACACGAGACGGTGTTCAGTGTTGATGCGCTGCGACCAGTAGCCAGCCAGATCTGCCTTGAGCCGTTCTGGCTTCCCAATCCCCTGATACGGCGTGCGCAAGGTGTCATGGATGAGCGCGTTGATGCGTTTGAGGAGTTGGCGGTCATTCTTTTGGAACCAGAGATAGTTCTCCCACGCTGACAGCGTGAAGACGAGGTCTCATGGCTCGACTAGGTCGCGCTCGACTGTCTTGCCCGCCTCGGCCTCCGCGATAGACTGCTTGAGATGAGCAGCATTCGCCGGGTTCGAGAGCAAGTAGTGAGTCTCCTGCCAGGCGTTGTACTCGTCCAGCGGGACCACGACAACACTCTCCCCAGAAGCCGTCATGACAATCGTCGGTTCTACATCCGCCAGGACCTGGTGGACGAGTTATTCCAGGTTATCCTTCGCCTGTTCCAGCGTCACTGCATCCATGACCGCATCTCCTTTTTGCCTCTGTGAGCACTCCCAACTCTATCGCAATGACGGGCGGGTGTCAAGCAGGGATTGCCTGTTTTCACACCCCGCGCTATAATCCCCTCGACCCTCGACCGCGCCTGGAGAACATCGTATGCAGATTCTTGAAGAGCGCATCTATCGCGGCCCGAACCCCTACGGCTACCGCCCCCTCATCCGCCTCACCATCGACCTCGAAGAGTTGGAAGACTACCCTACGACCAAGCTGCCCGGCTTCACCGACCGGCTGGTCGAGCTAGTCCCCACCCTCTACGACCACGGCTGCTCGTACGGCGAGCCGGGCGGGTTCATCCGCCGCCTGCGCGAGGGGACCTGGCTGGGCCACGTCATCGAGCACGTCGCGCTCGAACTGCAATGCCTGGCCGGGACGCCCGTGACCTACGGCAAGTCGCGCACCGTGCCCTGGAACGTCTTGCCTAAAGACGTTCAGGCGCGCAAGGAAGAGGTCTTTCGCGCCAAGACGGCGGGCGTGACCGACCCGCAGGCGCTCGCAGAAGCCTTCGACCACTTCAAGCACAACCACGGCGTCTACTACGTCGTGTTCTCCTACGGCGAGGAGAAGGTCGGCGTCCAGGCCGGCGAGATGGCCGTGCGCCTCGTCCTGGCCCTCCTGCCCCCCGAACTACAGACGGCCGCGACAACCTTCAACCTTCAGCCTTCAACCTTCAACTACAAGGCAGAACTCGAAGACCTGGCGCGGTTGGCCGACCGCCTGGCCCTCGGCCCCAGCACCAGCGCCCTGGTCGAGGCGGCGCGGCGGCGCGGCATTCCCCACATCCGCCTCAACGAGCGCAGCCTGGTCCAGTTTGGCTACGGCGTCTACCAGAAGCGTATCCAGGCCACGGTGACGTCCGAGACGCGGCACATCGCCGTCGACATCGCCCAGGACAAGGAACTCACCCAGCGCCTGCTCAATGACATGGGTATCCCCGTTCCCAAGCAGCGCCTGGTTGAGACCGAGGACGAGGCGGTCGAGGCGGCGCTGGACCTGGGCTTCCCGGTCGTGACCAAGCCGCTGGACGCCAGCCACGGGCGCGGCGTGTCCCTCAACCTCACCACCATCGACGAGGTGCGGGCCGGCTTCCGCGCCGCCGCCCTGCACCGCGACGACGTCATTGTCGAGACGTACCTGCCAGGCAAGGACTACCGCGTCCTTGTCGTCAACGGCGAGGTCCGCGCGGTGTCCGAGCGGGTGCCCGGCCACGTCGTCGGCGACGGCCAGCACACCGTGCGCGAGCTGGTGGCCATCGTCAACAGCGACCCGCGCCGTGGCGTCGGCCACGAGAAGGTCCTGACGCGCATCGAGATCGACCACCAGGCCGAGCGCCTGATGCGCCAGGCCGGGGTGACACTGGACACGGTCCTCCCGGCCGGCCAGACCCTCTTCCTGCGCTCGACGGGCAACCTGTCGACGGGCGGCACGGCCATCGACCGCACCG
>CAZLBQ010000188.1:0-10878 GCA_964557745.1 uncultured Anaerolineales bacterium | reverse complement strand
GGGAGACTCACCATGGCGAGTGGTGTCTACATGGTCCAGGACGACGGCCAACTCATTGAAATGAAAGTCCAAACACCGCCTGCAGAAGACCAACTTCAGGCTCTCCTTGCCAAGCATCCCAATCTACTAGCCGGTGACCAGATTAACGACACCGCTCCGCGCCGCTGGCTTCTCATCTCACGCGAAGTAGCCCTGGCTTCAGAGCAAGACGGCGCCGGGCGCTGGTCAGTGGGCCATCTGTTTCTAGACCAGGACGCGACGCCGACGATTGTTGAAGTCAAACGGGCCTCAGACACCCGCATCCGACGCGAAGTGGTGGGGCAGATCCTCGAATACGCCGCCAACGCCGTTACCTACTGGAATATGGACCAGCTTCGGCAGGTTTTCGAGAACCGATGCAAGGAGTTAGCTCTGGACCCTGCCGCTGAACTCATCGCACGCCTTGGGCGCGAGGACTATGAACAATTCTGGCTGACCGCGAGAGACAACCTCCAGCAGAGTAAGCTAAGATTACTGGTGGTTGCCGACAGCATCCCACCCGAACTGCGGCGCATGGTGGAGTACTTGAACGAGCAGATGCGCGACGCCGAAGTCCTGGCGGTGGAGGTGCGTCAGTATGGCATAGACCACGCTGGCCCCAAAGTGCTGGTCCCTCTTGTCATGGGCCAGACCGTGCAGGCTCAGGGGAAGAAGTCGAGTACGGCATCCAGCGGTAAGAGATGGGACGAGGTGTCGTTCCTCAAAGAGATTGACGCGCGTCTGGGGACTGAGTACAAGGACATCGCCCAAGCGTTGTTAACCTGGGCCAAAGCTCACAACCTTCGTATTTGGTATGGGTCCGGTGATCGCAGCGGTTCGTTCTATCCCCTTTTCGATTCGGCGAATGGACCTGCCTATACCTTTGCCGCCTGGACGTATGGCGGCGTTGAGATTCAGTTCCAGTATATGAAGAGCCTCGCTCCCTTCAACGACCTTTCCATGCGCCGCCAGTTGCTAGATCGCCTCAACCAGTTGCGTGATGTCTCCATCCCCCCTGACAAGGTAGACAAGCGGCCCAGTATCCCGTATTCAGTTCTCAAGGATCCGGCGGCTCTACAGCACTTCCTCGCCACCTTCGACTGGTATCTGGCTGAAATCGTCGTTTGTTCAACAAGCCCTGGTTGAGCGAGGCGCGGTGGGCTGAGTTCAAGTGATCAAATCAAGTTCCCATTTCCTGGCCGGCGTGCGCGCCGTGCTGCCCTTGCTGCTGGGCGTCGCGCCGTTTGGCATGATCTACGGCGTCCTCGCCGTCACCGCCGGTATCCCGCCGCTACTCGCCCAGGCCATGTCAGCAGTCGTGTTCGCCGGCTCGGCCCAGTTCGTCACGGCGCAAATGGTCAGCGGCGGGCTGCCCTATCCGGTCATCGTCATGACGGCGGTCATTCTCAACCTGCGGCACGCCCTGTACAGCGCCTCCGTCGCGCCCTATCTCAAGCCGCTGCGCCCGGCCTGGCGGTGGGCGCTAGCCTACCTGCTCACCGACGAAGCGTACGCCGTGGCCATCATCCGCTATCGGCGCGACCCGCTGGGCGGCGAGTGGTACTTTCTGGGCGTGGGGCTGGGGTTGTGGGCGTGCTGGCAGGTCACGACGGCCATCGGCGTCCTGCTCGGCGCGCAGGTCCCCGCCGCCTGGCAGCTTGACTTCACCTTGCCGCTCACCTTTATCGCGATCATCGTGCCCACGCTGACCGACCGGGCGGTCCTCGCCGCAGCCGTCATCGCGGGCCTGGTCGCGGTGGCCCTGGTGGGGCTGCCGTTCAAGCTCGGTCTCGTCGTCGCCATGCTGGCCGGCATCGGCGTCGGCCTCGTCCTGGAGCGGCCATGACCCTGGCGCTGACCATTGTCCTCATTGGCGTCCTGACCTACGCCATCCGCCTGTCGTTCATCCTGGCGCTCGGCCAGGTCGCCATCCCGATGCGGCTGCAACGCGCCTTGCGGTTCGTGCCCGCCGCTGTCCTGTCCGCGCTCATCGTCCCCGACTTGCTGGTGAGCCACGGGGCGCTCGCCCTGTCGCCGAGCAACGCGCGCCTCGTGGCCGGGCTGCTGGCGATCCTGGTCGCGTGGCGCACGCACAATGTGTTCCTGACGGTAGCGGTTGGCATGGCCGCGCTGTGGCTGCTGACCCGGCTGCTGGGGGCGGGTTAACTACTCAACTCGGTTGCGCGAGCCGGGCTTCGGGGAAACGTAACGCTTGCTCGCGCCCGCCGCTGGCCTATAATTAGCCTCCCAAGTACCGTATCCACGAGAGGATAGTGAGAGGATAGTATGAAGGGCCAAAGCGGCTGGGCGGCTGGAGCGGTCGGGTTGGTCGGGTGGCTGGCCGGCGGGCTGGCGGTGGCTCGGCTCTGGCAGGGCGATGTCAGCCTGGTGACCTTGGTGCTCTGGACCCTGGCGCTGCTCGGCGGGTTGGCGCTGCTTGTCACGTTGCGGCGGCGACCGCTGCTGGCGCTGGCAGCGGGCTGCGCCCTGGCTGCGCTCGCCGTGGCCGGCGCGGGGGCGTGGGTCGGTTCCGGTCAGGGCTACGTGGCCCTGGCGCGGGGCGACGCGGCGCGCGAGCGGGGAGCCTACGCCGAGGCGCTGGTCTTCTACCGCCAGGCACTCGCCGGCCACCCCGACCTGTTCGAGGCGTACCTGGGGCAGGGGCTGGCCTACGCCGCGCAGCGCGACTACGACCGCGCCGTGGCCGCCTTCGATGAGGCTATCCGCGTCCAGCCGTACGCCGTGCTGGCCTACCTCAAGCGGGGCAACGCCTACGCCGACCAGGGCAACCTGGACCAGGCCATCCGCGACTACTCGCGGGCCATTCTCATCCAGCCCACCTATGCCGACGCCTGGAACAACCGCGGGATTGTCTACGACGACCGGGGTGATTACGAGCGGGCGCTGATCGACTATGGCGAGGCCATCCGCCTCAACCCCACCGACAGCGACCTGTACAACAACCGCGCCGTGACGTATCGCGGTCAGAAGGACTACCCACGCGCCCTGGCCGACTACACCGAGGCGCTGCGCCTGAAGCCGGACAGCGCGGTGACATACAACAATCGCGGCGACACCTATCACCAATTGGGGGAGTACAGCAAAGCGCTGGCCGACTACGGGGAAGCGCTGCGGCTCAAGCCTGACTATGCGTTGGCCTACTTCAATCGCGGAGTGACGTACCAGCAGTTGGGGGAGCGGGACAAGGCGAAGGCGGACTTCCGCAAGGTGATGGACCTGAATACCGACGCCTACTGGAGCCGCAAGGCCGCCGAGCAGTTAGCGGCGCTGGGAGCGCAGTAAGGGGAGTTAAACAGGTTCCTTCACATTCAAGTCAATGCCATCAACAAGCGGCAACGTGTGGTGCAGGTATAGCCCAACGGCAATCCAGTCCTCCACGACCTCCTGAAGCTCCTTACGGCAGTCCTCTAGCGTGGGGCCAGTCGCCCAGACGCCCTGAAGTTCGGGAACCTCACCGTAGACCGTGCCGTCCGGATAGGTCTTATACGTCGCATATCCCATTGCAGCGTGAATATACTCAGTTAGCATAGCGCGCTTCCTCCTCACTGTATTCCACTCGCATCATACCCTCGTCGGGCTTCACGTGCGACCGCAATCTCAGTCTGGACCTCGGCTTCGCTAAGCGGAGGGAGGTCCAGGGCGGCCAGTTGATCGACCGAGTCAAAGAGGGTATCGACGCGCCGCCGCAGGAACTCCTCAAACCACGCGGCCAGTTCCGACAACTCTTCGCGGGGCAGCTGCGTGATCGCCACCTCGATGTCTTTGATGGTCATCCTACCTCCTTGCTACTGATTGTACCACAGGCGATTCGTTAAGGCGAGCGCCCCGCTACCGCCCCTCGGCTTTCAGAATCCACTTCTGCCACAGGTCGTCGATGGACTGGCCGCCGACGGTCTCGAAGACGGCTTTGAGGTCGTCGGGCTGGGCGATGCCGTACTTGTACTGGCGATAGTACTGCTGGACGGCGGCGAAGAACTTCTCGTCGCCGAGGCGTTGGCGGACGGCGTCGAAGAATAGCGGCCCCTTGATGTAGATGGTGGGGGCGTAGCGGTCGGAGCCGTTGAAGTGGGGCAGCCCCTCGCCCACAATGTCGTCGCTGCCCTTCGCCACCAGGTCGTCCACGATGCGCTGCCACTGGCGGATGACGCGGTCGTAGCGCGCCTGGCCGTAGCGGTCCTGGTAGTAGAGGGCCGTCGAGAACTGGGCAAAGGCCTCGTCCAGCCAGGGGTGGTTGATGACGTCGTTGCCGACGGCGCTGTACCACCACTGGTGCGCCACCTCGTGCGCCGTGGCGTCCTCGAAGAACGGCTCGCCCGGCTTGCTGTAGTAGTCGTCCTCGACCAGGATGACGCCGGGGTACTCGACGCCTGCCGCCCGCCACAGCGGGGCCGGGACAACGTCCAGTTCGGTGAAGGGGTAGGGGCCAAAGCGTCGGTTGAAGGTTTCCAGGGCCTGGGCCGCCACGTCCAGGGCCTTCTCGCCGCCGGCGCGGGTGTCGCCGATGTAGTACGAGTTGACGGTCGTCTCGCCCACCGTCCGGCTCACCTTGTTCCAATTGGGACCCAGGGCCAGCATGAAGTCGCGGGTCGGGCCACTGGTGTAGCGGACGGTGCGCTGCCCATCGACGCCGCCATCGGAAACGGCGACGCCACTACCCACCGGCGACCAGCCGCCCGGCAATGTCACGCTGACGTCGTAGAAGGCCGACGCGCTGAAGACAGCGTCGCCGTCGGGGTAGACGGCGTCGGCCACCCAGCGCCCACCCTCGCGCGGCGCGAGGATGGGATACGCATTGGCGAGCATGAGCGTCTGCGCGTTGTCGTCGTAGTTGTAGATGCCGTAGCCCTGCTTGTCGGGGCCGAAGTCGCGCGGCACGCGGCCGTCGAAGTCCAGGCTGACTTCGACGCGCTGGCCGGAGGCGAGGGGCGTCGGCAGCGGAACCCGCAGCGCCGTGCCGTCCACTTCGAGCGCCGGCTGGACGGTCTGCTCGCCGACGCGGACGGCCGACACGGTGAGCGCGCCGCAGCCGTAGAGCGCGCACGCGTTGGGGAAGATACGGAAGACGAGGTCGGGCAGCGGCGTCGTGTCGGTGTTGGTATACGCGACGGTCTGCCGGCCGGTGTACGTCAGAGCCGCCGGGTCAATGGTCAGGCTGATGGAGTAGCGCGGCGCTGTCGCCAGCTTCGCCAGGTCCGCCTGGGCGGCAGGGATGACGGGCGACCGCCCGCTGCTCGCCAGGGCCGGGGGCGGCGTCGGGCTGGGAAGCGGGGTCGCCGTGGGGCGCGGCGTCGCGGTCGGCTGCGGCGGACGCGGGGTCGCCGTGGCAGGGACAAGCGTCGGCGTCGGCGCCGGTGGTGTGAAGTCCAGCGCCTGGCACCCACTGAGCGCCAGCGCCAGCAAGCACAGAAGTACCATCACATGCGAATTGCGCCAAGAATAACTCTTCACTGTCTCAAATCTCCGTTCCTTAACCTTCAACCTTCAACCCTCAGCACTCAGCACTCATCCCTCACCATACAGACTCCGATACGCCGCCCAATATTCCGTCACACGCCGCACGTAGGTCGCCGTCTCCGGGTAGTCAATCGCCTCGATCTGAAGCGCTGGGTCGGGCGCGGCTTGCTGCCAGCGCGGGACGGCGTTGGGGCCGGCGTTGTAGGCCGCCAGCGCCGCCCACATCTCGCCGTTGAAGCGCCGCAACTGCTGCTGCAAGAAGTACGCGCCAAACTCTAGGTTGACATAGGGCTTGAACAGGTCATCCGCGCTGAAGTCGGGCCAGCCGATGGCGCGGGCGATGCTCTGGCCCGTCGTCGGCAGGACCTGGGCCAGCCCGCGCGCGTCCGCGCCCGAGTGCGCCGTCGGCTCGAAGCGGCTCTCCTGACGCAAGATGGCGTAGAACAGAGCCGGGTCAACACCGTATCTCGCCGCCGCATCCCTGACCAAGCCGAGGTAGGGCCGGGGGTAGGCCAGGCGGGCAAGCTCGGGCGGCAGGGCGGCGACCGGCTCCTTGAACGAGGCCAGCAGGCTGTCGGCAGCGTTCAGGCCGATCCACGTGCCGCCCAGGGCGTGCGCCTGGCGCGCAAAGTGGTAGAGCTTGAGGGGGTCGTCGCCGACACGGGCGCGGGCCAGCCGCAGGTGCTTGAGGGCATTATCGCGCAGCCCTTGCTCGAAGAAGGCGGCGGCGTGGCGCAGGTCGGGGTCAGCAGCGACGGCCTGCTCGGCCTGGGCCAGATCGCCGGCCGTCTTGCCCGTGCGCTGCAGCAGCCACGCCTCGGCCGCCGCGCGACTCGCATCGGCCCCAGTTGGGGTGGGCGGCGCGCCGATGGCCAACGCCGCTCGCGCGCCGTAGAAGCTGTCAGGGTCAGCAGCAGCAGCCTGGCGGTAGAGGGCCTCGGCGCGGGCAGGGTCGGTCTGGGCCGCTAGGTACGCCTGCCAGTACAGCCCCTGGGCCTGGCGTTCGGGTAGCTGGCTCCCCGCGAGGGTCTGGAAGGTCGCCTGCGCCGAGGCCCGGTCGCCACTCTTGAGCTGGCACAGGCCCAGGCGGGCGCGGGCGTCCAGCCCGGCCGAGGTAGCATAGGTGTCGGCAGCGTCGCGGTAGACCGCCAGCGCGGCCGAGCAGTCCTCGCTGTCCTCGACCAGCCGCCCCAGTTCCAGGGCTGCCTGGTCGGCCTCCTTGTGACCGGGGTAGCGGTTGAGGAAGTCGCCGTAGAGAGAGCGCGCCGTCGCGGGGTCGCCTGCGCGCAGGGTGCGAGCCTTGCCCAGCACGGCGTCGGGGATCAGCGGGTCGCCGGGGTGGGTGTCGATGAGTTGGTCGTAGTGGAAGACCGCCTTCTGCGGCAGGCCCAGGCGGCGGTAGGCGTTGCCCGCCAGCAGGTGCAGCTCGGCCGGATGAGCAGGGTCCTGGTCGGCGGCCTGGTTGAAGGCGTCAACGGCGCGCCGCCAGTCGCTGCGGGCGTAGGCTGCCAGGCCTTTGCCGTACTGGAGCGAGGCGTCACCGCCGTCGAGGTCCGCTTTGGCTGCTTGATAGGCGGCGTCGGTACGCGGCAGGTCGGTCCACAGGCGGCGCAGCGCATCCCTGGCGGCTGCCGCATCGCCCGTCTGGGTGTAGAACTGGTGAAGGGCGGCCAGGGCAAAGGCGCGGTCCTCGTCGTCGGTCGCCGACTGTAAGGCGCTCTCGTAGGCCTGCTTAGCGCCAGCCGTGTCGCCCTGGCTCAGGCGCACCTCGCCCAGGCTGTTCCACGCAGCGCGCAGGACCGGGGCGGTGACGTCGGAGCGGCGCAGGGCGGCTTCATAGGCGCGGGCCGCCTCGGCCGGGCGCTGGGCGCTCAGGTGGGCATTGCCGACGCGGTTCTGGGCGTAGTCGGCCAGCGGCCCGTTGGCCTGGACATAGCGGGTGTAGGCGTCCACGGCGGCGTCCCACTGGCGCTCGTCCATATAGAGGCGGCCCAGCATGAACCAGGCGGCGGGCGCGAGAGGATGCGCCGGGTTGGCCTGGACGAACTGGCTGAGGGTCTGCTGCGCGGCGTCGCCCTGGCCGTCGAGCAGGAGCGCCTGCCCTAGTCGGAAGCGGGCTTCGGCGGCGTCGGCGGGCGCGGGCGTCGCGGTCAGCAGCGCCCCATAGCCCTGGATGGCGGCCGCATAGTCGCCAACGTTCTGGCGCGCGACGGCCTGGGCTAGCGGCGACACGGTCGGGCTAGGCGGCAGGGGCGCGGGCGTGGGGCGCACGGGTGTTGACGTCGCCGGTGAAGCGGCGGGTGTCGCCGCAGCGGTAGCGCGCAGCGTCTCACTCGGCGGCCGGCGGTCGGCGGTCGGGGCGCTCTCGGTTGTTGGAGCGCCCGACGCCTGGATGGTCGCCAGGTCGCTGGGGGGAGGGGTCGGTTTGGGGGTGTCGTCGCGCTGGCAGGCAGCGAGAGTCAGGAGACAAACAAGTGAGCCTACGACCACGACGCGTCCCGCGTAGAGAGTCATAGGCTCAATTATAGTCGGTCTGAGACGCCGGTTACAGGGCCAAACGGCACTGTGGCGCCGCAAGAAGGATATTCTAATCCGCTTCTAACCCCCAACCTTCAACCTTCAACCTGTAACCTGCAACTCTCCCTAGCCCTTGAGCGCGCCCGCCATCATGCCGCGCAGGAAGTAACGGCCCAGCAGGATGTAGATGAGCAGCGTGGGCAGGGCGACGAGGAGCGCGCCGGCCATCTGGACGTTCCACTGGGTGTACTGGCTGCCCGACAGGTTCTGGAGCGCGACCGTCACCGGGCGCAGTTGGGGCGCGTTGGTGATGATGAGGCCGAACAGGAACTCGTTCCAGATCGACGTGAACTGCCAGATGGCGACGACGACGAAGCCGGGGACAGACAGCGGGAAGATGATGTGGCGGTAGACACCGAAGAAGCCGGCGCCGTCGATGCCCGACGCCTCGACCAGTTCGGTCGGGATGCCCGCGTAGTAGTTGCGGAAGATGAGCGTCGTGATGGGGATGCCGTAGACGACGTGGGTCAGGATCAGGCCGGGGATGGAGCCGTAGAGCTTGATCTGGCGCAGCGTCTCGACCAGCGGCAGCAGAACGCTCTGGTAGGGGATGAACATCCCAAACAGGATCAGGGTGAAGACGACGTCGGCATACGGGAACTTCCACTTGGACAGGATATAACCGTTCATCGAGCCGAGCAGACAGGATAGGACGGTGGCCGGGATGACGAGCAGGACGCTGTTGACGAAGCTCGTCTGCATCACCTCCCATGCCCGTTCGAAGCTCTGCAACGAGAGGCCCTGGGGCAACTCCCACATGCGGCTCAGGCTGACCTGGTCGAAGCTCTTGAGACTGGTGATGATGAGCAGGTAGACGGGCACGAGGTACAGGATAGCGAAGGCGATCATCACGATGTAGATGATCACGCGCGGCCAGTGGCGGAAGGGGTTGGCCCGTGGGGCGGGAGCGGTGCGTGCTGCCATGTTAGCCCTCCTGCGCGTTCCGCATATTGGAGACGAGATACGGGACGATGACCAGGGCCACCAGGACGAGCATGACCATCGCCACGGCTGCGCCTTCGGCGATCTTGTTGGCCTTGAAGGTAATCTCGTACATATAGATACCGGGGACGTCGGTCGCGTTGCCGGGGCCGCCACCGGTCATGGTCATGATGAGGTCAAAAATCTTGAGCGAGACGTGGCCCAGCACGATGATGGCGCTGAGAGTCACGGGCGTCAGTTGGGGCAGGATGATGTAGCGGACGAGCTGCCACTCCGTGGAACCGTCGACGCGGGCCGCCTCGCGCATCTCGTCGGGGATGGCGCGCAGCCCGGCCAGGTACATGGCCATGGTGAAGCCGGACATCTGCCACGTCGCGGCAAAGACGATGGGCAGCATGGCGATGGGGATGCCGACGCGCGTCTTGAGCCAGTCGGGGTAGAAACCGCCGCCGGGCCAGACGCTGGGGTCAGTGATCCAGCCGCTCTGGAGGAAGCCAAGGCCCATCTGGCTGAATAGCAGGTTGATGCCCGTCGGGTCGCCTGCCTTGTAGTTGCCGGGCGTAAAAATCCAGGCCATGGCGACGCCGGTCACAATGAACGACAGCGACATGGGGAAGAGATAGATGGAGCGGAAGATGGCCTCACCGCGCACGCGCTGGTCGACCAGGACGGCCAGCACGAAGCCGAGGACCAGGGTCATCAGCACAAAGAGCGAGGTAAAAACGACTGTATTGCGAATGTCAGTCTGGAAGCGGCCCGTATTGAAGATGCTGAAGTAGTTTTCCAGGCCGTTGAAACGCAGGTCGGGCAGGATGCCGCTCCACTGAGTCAGCGAGACGAAGCCCGTCCAGGCGATGAAGCCGTAGACGAAGACACCGATGGCGATGACGGACGGGGCAAGCATGAGGAGGGCTGTGACCCGGTCGCGGGTCAAGCGGTAGGCGGGGCGGCTGGTGGGCCGAGAGGCAGGACGCGGGACCGGTTGAGTAGCTTCCATGGGACACAACCTTTGACCAGAGCAGGGCGGCGGCGGGTCCAATTGAGGGCAAAGGGGCGGAGGGCCACGGGGGCCGCTCCGCCCCTTTGCATCAGACGGCGGTCAGCTTACTTGATTTCCTTGCCGGCGTCGACCAGCGCCTGCTTGACCGACTTGGTGTCCAGGTCGCTGGAGAAGACTTCCAGCGCGTTGCCGTAGGCCACCATGTAGGGTTCGGGGGCAGCGGCGCCGTGGACGATGCTGGGGGCCAACTTGTTGCTGCCCCACGCGTCCATGGCCGACTTGAGGTAGACGTCGTAGAGTGACTTGTCGCCGTCGGTGCGGGCCGGGATGGAACCCTTAGCGGGGTTGAACGCGTCCTGACCTGCCTTGGAGCTGGCGACGATGAGCCACGCCTTGGCCTGGTCGGGGTGCGGGGCGCCCTTGGCGAGGCCGAAGCTGTCGCTCAGCCACATGAAGACGCCGTCAGTGCCGGGGGCCGCGGCCCAGCCGTACTGCTGGTCGGGCTTGGCGCCCTTGCTGATGAAGTAGCCGTGCGCCCAGTCGCCCATGATGGTCATGGCAGCCTTGCCGTCGAGCACGAGCTGCGCAGCGTCGGCCCAGCCGAGGGCGGAGCGGTCGGTGTTGGCGTAGCCGAGCATCTTCTTGGCGGTGTCAACGGCCTGGGTCAGCTTGGCGTCGTCCCACTTGGCGCCGGGCTGGAACAACTTGCCGTACTCGTCGGGGCCGAACGTGGCAAGCAGGACGCTCTCGAAGAGGTGGCCGGTCTCGAACTTGTCCTTGCCGCCGACGGCCAGCGGCGTGATGCCCTTCGCCTTCAGCGCGTCCGCCACCTTGAAGAAGTCATCCAGGGTCTTGGGCGGCTGGAG
>CAZLBQ010000187.1:0-10888 GCA_964557745.1 uncultured Anaerolineales bacterium | reverse complement strand
CCACGCCGACCCCGATACCGCCCACGCGCACGCCCCGCCCCCGCGCAACGCTGACGACCGGCGCGCAGGCCTGCGCGCCGCCGCCCGGCGGCTCGTTCCTGGGCCTGTACGCCGACCTCAACCTGTTCGAGGCGATGGGCTGCCCGACGACACCCGAGCGCGGCATCGTCACGGCCTACGAGCCATTCGAGCGCGGCTTCATGGTCTACCGCCAGGACAAGGCGCTCATCTACGCCATTTACAACGATGGGACATGGCAGCAGTTTCCCGACACGTGGCGCGAGGGCGAACCCGAATACTCGTGCTCAGATAACGGGACGCCCTCCCGAACCCCGCCGACGCCGCGCCGAGGCATCGGCAAGGTGTGGTGCGCGCAGCCCGGCGTCCGCGACAAGCTGGGGAATGCCCTCCAGGACGAGAACGGCAACACGCGCTCAGTCCAGGACTTCCAGCAGGGCGTGATGGTTTATATCATCGAGCGCGACGTGCCCGCCTATGCCCTGGTCGGCTCGTCGGGGCGCTGGTTTGGCGGCTGATAGTTGACACGTTTTCTGAGCCGGTTAAACTTCCGAAGCCCAACAGCTTCGGAAGTTTTGTTACCGAGCCAGCGCGGACAGCGACGGGATATCGCAAGCTGCTCAGAGAGGTGGGGAACATGAGCGAGGTGCTAATCTGGGCCATCGGCGCGCCGGATGGACGGTCGGCCGACCTGGTCGACAATTACAAGACACCCGACCGGTCAGGGACCGTGACCTGGCGCGTGGGCAGCGCCGCGCGCCAGACGTGGCCGCTGTTCCACCCCAGCGAGGCCGACCCCGAGGCGGGCTACCGCCGCTACCCCTACACCGTCCTCTTCGATCTGACCGACGAGCCGCAGGGGGCCTACCTGCTGCGCCTGCACTACCTGGTCATCGCGCCGCGGCTCGCCTCGCTGGAACTCCACGTCAACGGCGTCAGCGGCCGCGCCTTCCTGCGTCCCGCTCCCTCCCAGTCGGGCGAGATCCGCCTGCTGTCCGGCCTGCACACCACCATCTACGCCGAGGGCGTGGCCGAAGTCGTCCTGCCGGCCCATCTGCTGCGCGTCGGCGAGAACCGCCTGGACCTGATTGCCCGCGACGACGGCGAGGTGCTCCACGTCGACCGCGTCGAAGCCATCAAGCGCCTCGACCGCATGGCCAACGGCGCGGGCTTCCTGTACCAGTCTCTCGCCCTGGTCCACCTCGACGCCGCGCCGCCCCCGCTGCACCGCTTTGACGTCCGTCCCTCCGTGGTCTACACGCGCGTTGCGGACGGCACGCTGCGTGAGCGCTGCCACGTCTATCTCGAACTCGGCCAGAGCGTCCCCGCGTCGCGCCTCACCCTCACCCTCCAGGTGGGCGACGCGCCCCAGGTCGAGACCCTGGCCGTGCCCGACACCGCCTTCGGCCACGTCCGCGCCACCTTCGACCTTGCCGATGGCGAGGGGGCAGTCGGGTACAGCCTGAGCGGCGCGCTCGGCGACACGCCCGTCCAGGCGAGCGGCGCGGTCAGGCGCCGCCGCAAGTGGCGCGTCTACCTGACACCCCATGCCCACACCGACATCGGCTACACCCACCGCCAGTGGGAAGTCGCCGAGCGCCTCTGCCGCAACATCGACACCGCGCTGGACCTGATTGGCGAGTCCCTCTCTCCCTCTCTCGCTGCCCCTTCCCCCTCAATGGGGGAAGGGGACGAGGGCTGGGGGTCTGTGCCCTCCTTTACCTATCACCTCGACTCAACGTGGGCGCTAGAGACGTACCTCGCCACGCGCGGCGAGGCGCGGCGGCGGCAGTTGGCGGAGGCCGTTCGGGCGCGGCGCATCAGCCTCCCCGTCAACCACGTCGACCTGCTGACCCACTTCGCCGCCCTGGAAGACCTTATCCGCAACCATGAGTTCGCCGCTGACTACCTGCGCCCGCTGGGGCTGCGGCCGCAGTTCATGTCCGTCGTCGATGTGGCGTCCATCACCAGCGCCATGCCCGCCCTGCTGGAGGGTAGCGGCGTCCGCTACCTCGTCCACGCCAACAACCAGGACCGCGGGCCGTTCCGCCTCAACGGCGGCCTGCACCGCGTCTCGCCCTTCTACTGGCAAGGCGTCAACGGCGGACGGGTCCTGACCTGGCTGGCCAAGATGTACTGCGAGCTGCGCAAGGTGTGCGGCAGCCCCCCCCTGCCGACCGCCGCCCAGCGCGGCCTGGAGATGTGGCTGGACGAGTACGAGCGCGACGACTACGCGCCCGACGCCGTCCTGCTCTACGGCCAGGAGGCCGACAACACCGACCTTGATCCCCAGCCCGTCGACTTCGTGCGGCGCTGGAACGCCAGCTACGCCTACCCGCAGCTCATCCCATGCGACGTGACCGAGTTCTTCGCGTACGTCGAGAGCCACTTCGGCGACCACCTCGTCACCGTCAAGGGCGACAGCGGGGCGTACTGGGAGGACGGCGCGTTGTCGAGCCTGGCCCCGACGATGGCGGTGCGCCGCGCCCAGGCCATGCTGCCCGCCGCCGAGCGCCTCGAAGCCCTGGCCGTGGTCCATACGCCCGACTGGGCCTTCCCCCGCGCGACCTTCGACGCGGCCTGGCGCGACCTGCTCCTCTACGACGAGCACACCTGGGGCGCGTTCCTGAGTTGCGCCGAGCCGGACGCCCTGCTCCAGCACGACCAGTGGCAGGTCAAGGAGGGCTTCGCCCGCGCGGCGGAGAGCGGCGCGACGCGCCTGCTCCACGCGGCGGTCACGCGCCACAGCCTCAACTGGAACACCGACGGGCGCGAGGTCGTCGTCTACAACCCGCATAGCTGGACCGTCAGCGGTCCGGTCCAGGTCGAAATCTTCCCCTGGGAGACGGTGGGCGACGCCCTCACGGGCGAGCCGGTCCCGACGCGGCCCGTGATGACCCTGCCGACGCAGGCCGTCGTCGAACTGTGGGTGGACGCGCTGCCGGGCCTGAGCTACCGGCGCTTCGTGCTGCGAACAGGGGATGGGGGGCAGGGGGCAGGGGTTAGGGAGCAGGGGTTAATCGTCCATCGTCCATCGTCCATCGTCAATGCGGAGCCGTCCATCGTCAATTTGGAAAATGACGCCCACCGCCTGACGGTCGACACGGCGCGGGGGTGTGTTATCAGTTGGCTGGACAAGAGGCTGGGGCGGGAGATGGTGGACACGGCGGACGCGTGGGGCTTCGGCGCGTTGCTGTACGCCGAGGGCGGCGAGGGAACGCGGCTGATGGGCAACCAGGCCGACCTGCCCGAAGGCGCCCCGACAGTCCTGGCCGACTTCGCCCTGCGTGACGCCGCCGTCGAGCGCTTCGCCTACGGCCAGCGGCTCACCCTGCGCGGAGCGGTCCCCCACGGCGACCTCACCGTCACGTGGACGCTCTACGACCACGACCCGCGCATCGACGTGGTCTACACCTACGACAAGGAGGAGCGGCGGGCGAAGGAGGCGGTTTATGTCGCCTTCCCGCTCGCCCTCCCCGACGCCGCCGTCCTGTCCGACACCCAGCTCGGCTGGGTCAATTGGGACACGGACGAGCTGCCGGGCGGGTGCAAGGAGTGGCTCCCCCTCCAGAGCGGCATCCTCGTCCAGGGCGGCGCCGCCCACGTCCTCATCGCCTCGCCCGACATCCCGCTGTTCTGCGTGGGCGATATCGTGCGCGGGCGCTGGCCCAAGGCGATGCCCCTGCGCGGTGGGCGTGTCTTCTCCTACGTCCTCAACAACTACTGGCACACCAACTACAAGGCATCGCAGGGTGGACCGCTGACCTTCCGCTACTCGCTCACCAGCGCCCGCCGCATCGACAGGGCCGACGCGTTCCGGCGCGGCGTCGAGGCGCGGCTGGGCCTCTACGCCCAGCGGTTGAGCTTCCAGGACTTCCGCCCGACGCGCGCTCCCTATGACCAGGCCGACGCCGGGACGTTGGCGCGGCTGGACGGCGCGACGGTCAGTCTCTCGACCCTCAAAGCGGCCCGCTGGGGGGAAGGACTCGTGGCGCGGGTGCAGGAGATTGGCGGCCAGGCCACGACGGCGCGCCTGACCCTGCCGGGCCGGCGCATCCGCCAGGCATGGACAACGGACCTGCTGGAGCGCGACCTGGCCGAGCTAACCGTCGAGGGCGACGGCTCGCTCGCCATCCCGGTTCCGGCCTGGGGCCTTGCGACGGTGCGCCTGGTCCTGGCGTGATGCTCCCCCTCTCCCCAGCTGTGGCAGAGGGGGCCAGGCGGTGAGGGAAGCGCCCGCGCCTCACTCCTGCTTCCAGGCGCGGAAGCGCGCCAGTAGCTCGTTTCGCGCCGGCGCGGGGACATCCTCCTCGCGCAGCGTTCCCACCACCTGCATCGTCGTGCGCAGTTGCTCCAGATAGTTACGGCAGCCCCGGCAGCCCGTGAGGTGCATTTCAAATCGCTCGCGGTCGCTAGGCGACAAGACGCCCTCGAAATACTCAGTCACGAGTTCGACCAATTCCTGGCATGTCATATCAGGCACAGCTTGTGTCATTGGTAGCTCAATCCGAATGGAGGTAGGTTTCGAGCGCGCGCCGGACTTTGCTGCGCGCGCGGTGCAATAAGACACGTTGATTCGTCTCGCTCAAACCCAGCACGTTACACACCTCATCCGAGCTCCAGCCCTCAGTGTCACGCAACGTGATAACCTGGCGTTGCGCCGGCGGCAGGGTTTGAATCGCTTTGTCAATCATAGCGCGCGTCTGTTGGGAAAAGATGTGCTCGTCCAGATCGCCCCAGCTATCGGGCGCTGAGGCCCAGTGCCCCGGATAGCGCCCATCCGGTCCCTGGAAGCGGTCGGCGTCCACCGCCGGCTCGTCGTCCTCGTCAGCGAAGGCAAACGCGGAAAACGGCAGACTGCGCCCCTCGCGCTGCGAGCGCGTCTTGGCGATGTTGGTCAGGATACGAAAAACCCACGTCTTGAGGGACGAGCGCCCCTCGAAGCGGGCCAGCCCGTTCAGTACCCCCAACCACGTTTCCTGCACAACCTCCTCAGCGACGGCATAGTCGCCCACGTAGACCACAGCCAGGCGCCGCATCGCGCCATAGTACTGGTCGACAAGCTGGCCGAACGCGGCCTCGTCCCCCAAGCGCAGCGCGGCGACGAGGCGCAGGTCATCGGGCGGGGCCGTCAACGGGCCGGACGCGGCGCTGGGGTCTGTCATCGCGGAGGGCATCATAGGCAAGGCGCTCCCGTATTCGCTGGCCCAAGCGGGCCAGGACCGACGTGCGAGCAGGACAAAGATACTCCATTCACAGGGCGTGTCAAGGGCGTACTTTCTGGTCTAGCGGACGGCCAAGATGTTTCACCCGAACTACCTCCAATTTCCCTATACTGAGACAGCGCGCTAAATCAGCCATGAATGAAGGCTCACGGAATATGACAAAAGGCTGAACTCTGGCTAAACTCTAGGCGCATGACTCAGCACAAGGAGGCGGGATGAGCAACCTGGACGGGCGCGTCGTGTCGGTCAATGTCGGGACGCCGCGCACGATTGAGTGGCAGGGGAAAGAGGTCACGACCAGTATCTGGAAGTCGCCCGTGATAGGGCGGGTCGCGGCGCGCGGCGTCAACCTGGACGGCGACGACCAAGCGAACCGCCTGGCCCACGGCGGGCCGGACAAATCCGTCTACTCCTACGCCTGGGAAGACACCCAGTGGTGGGAGGAGACACTCGGCCGCCGCCTGGAGCCGGGCGTCTTCGGCGAGAACCTGACGCTGGCCGGCGTGGACGTGAGCCACGCTGTCATCGGCGAAGAGTGGGAAATCGGCGAAGCGCGCTTCCAGGTACGCCAGCCCCGCATTCCGTGTGAGAAGCTCGACGCTCGCATGGGCGAGCGGGATTTTCGCCTACGCTTTGCGGCGGCGGACCGCCCCGGCGCGTATCTCAAGATTGTCCGCGAGGGCGAGTTGGGCGGCGGGGACGCGGTGCGCGTCGTCCACCGCCCGGCCCACGGCGTGACCGTCGCCGACATCGCCATCGCCTACCACCGCGACCGTGCGCGGGTCGCCCGCCTCCTCGCAGCGCCCGACCTGACCGACTTCTGGCGTCAGTGGGCAACCAAACAACTGCAAGGCTGAAGTAAGACCAAGAGATACCTCCCGCGACACCTGGTCGGTGTAACGAATGGCCCTGATGCCTGACTACGCCAGCAGTGGCCGTTGCGAAGGACGCCCGGCCCAGGGAAAGCGCGCTCCCTTGTCTATCAACCACAGCTATAAGTGACAGTCAACGGAGGTATCTCATGGACGTTCTGTTCTCGCTCGCCCAGCGCATCGCCCCGCGTTTCCTGCGCTACAGCATGGCCCTCGTCGTGCTCTGGATTGGCGCGTTGAAGTTCGTGGACCCCAGCCCGGTGGTGGGCCTGCTCAAGGCGTCGCTGCCATTCCTCGCCTCGAACGGCTTTGTCTACGGCCTCGGCGCGGTCGAAGTCATCGTCGCCCTGCTCCTCTTCGTCGGCATTGCCCCGCGCTACGTGGGCCTCGCGCTGCTGGCCCTGTTTGCCGGCACGCTGACCATCTTCGTCATCGCTCCGATGGTCTCCTATGGTGACAACGGCTTCCCCCTGTTGAGCCTGGTTGGTGAGTTCCTGCTCAAGGACCTGGTGTTGTTCGCGACCTCAGTGACGATCATCGCCCAGGACACGGTCACGGCGACCCAGCGCGTCAGCCTCGCCCAACCTGCCAAGTAACCTCAATCACATAAACAGTCGTGTGCGTCGGTCGGACGGGGCTTTCATCCGACCGACGCGGAGGTAGGATCATGCTTCCCCCGCTGTCCTTCTCCGGCCTGTTCATCGTCGCGGCGGTGGCCTTCCTGGTCCCGTTGCTCGTGGGCCTCTCGCCGCGCCTACGTCTGCCCTCGGTCGTCATCGAGATCGTGGTCGGCATCGTCATCGGACCGTCGGTCCTGGGCTGGGTCCAGGTGGATGCCGTCTTGCAGGTCATGGCGCTGCTCGGCGTTGCCTTCAGTCTCCTCCTGGCCGGCCTGGAGATCGACTTCACGCGCCTGCGCGGCCCCTTGCTCCGTGTCACGAGCGTCGGCTTCCTGGCCTCCTTTGGCCTGGCGCTAGCCGTGGGCCTGGGGCTGGGCGGCGTCGGCCTGGTCCAGTCGCCGCTGTTCGTCGCCATCGTGCTGTCGGCGACGGCGCTGGCGGTCATCGTGCCCGTCCTCAAAGACACGGGCCAGTTGGAGACCGACTTTGGGCAGACGGTCGTCGTCGCCGCCTCGCTGGCCGATTTCGGGACCATCATCCTGCTGTCCTTGCTCTTCTCCCGCGAGGCGAAGAGCATCGGGGCACAGGTGGTGCTAATTGGCGGTGTCGTCGCCCTGGCGCTGGCCCTGCTCGTGGCGCTGCGGTGGGTCGGGCGCGCGATGGTCTTCTCGCCCGTGCTGGTCCGCCTCCAGGATACCAGCGCCCAGCTCCGCGTGCGCGGGGCGTTTGTCTTGCTGGCGGTCTTCGCTGTGCTCGCGGAGCGCTTTGGGCTGGAGACCATCCTGGGCGCATTCCTAGCCGGAGCCATTCTCAAGCTGCTCGACCGCGATCCCAACCTGACCCACGGCCACTTCCGCCTCAAGCTGGAGGCCATCGGGTTTGGCGTCTTCATCCCGTTCTTCTTCGTGACGAGCGGCATCCGCTTCAACCTGGCCGCGCTGGTCGCCAACGCCGCCAGCCTGGCCCTGGTTCCGCTCTTCCTGGGCAGCTTTCTGCTGGCGCGCGGCCTACCCGTCCTGCTCTATCGCGGCGTCACGGCCCGTCAGCGCGGGGCGGCCGCCCTGCTGCAAGCCACCGAACTCGGCTTCATCGTCATTGCGACGCAGATCGGCATGGAACTGGGCGTGATTAGCGCGGGGGTGGGCGCAGCCCTGGTGGCCGCCGCGCTGCTCTCCATCCTGCTCTTCCCGCTGGCCGCATTGAGCCTGCTGCGCGGGGTGGCTCGCCCCGACGCCGAAGGGGAGGCCACTTCAACGGCCATTGACACGCAGCCGAGTGTCGCGTATCGTTAAGAGAGGTGGGTGAGCTTACTAACATCTGGCTACGGCAGACCTGACGGGTGTGGAAACCCGCCAGGTCTGTATCGCGTCCTGCAAGGAGACCCAGGCATGGCGGCTGCTCCCTCTGCCCTCGGCCACGACCCCCTTATCTGCCCGGTGTGCGGCGGTGCGAACCCGCCGGACGCCGTGTTCTGTGGCAACCCAGCCTGTCAGAAAGCCCTGGGCGACTTTCGCTACGTGCTGGAAGAACTGCGCGCCGAGACGAGGTGGTACGAGACGATCGCGCAGCGGGTCGCGCAGTTCATTGGCCGCCCGCACTTCATCGTCTTCCACCTGTTCTGGTTTGGCCTCTGGGTGGCCCTCAATGTCGGTCTGATCTCCGCCATCGCCATCTTTGACCAGTATCCCTTCAACCTGTTGGGCATCCTGCTGGCCGTCGAAGCCGTCTTCATCACGGGCTTTCTGCTCATCGCCGACAACCGCGAGGACGCCCACGCCAACAAGCTGGCCGAGTTGGACTACGAAGTCAACGTCCGCACCTACCGGCGTCTCCAGGAGATTGACGCCAAGCTGCAATTGATCCTGGAGCGCCTGGAGCAGCGTGATGAGTGAAACGTGAATAGCTTAAGCTGGCCTAGCGTTTCACGCTTCGCATGGAGGAAGCATGTCCCACACCAACCTGACGGTCTATGGCGCGCCGTGGTGCCCGGACTGCCAGCGCGCCAAGCGGTTCCTGGGCGAGCAGCGCGTCCACTACACCTGGGTCGACATTGACCAGAACCCGGCCGGCGTGCATGTCGTGGAGCAGGTCAACCACGGCAAGCGCATCATCCCGACCATCATCTTCGAGGACGGCAGCCTCCTGGTCGAGCCGAGCAACGCCGAACTCGCCGCCAAGCTGGGCCTGCAAACCAAAGCGCGCTGCGAGTTCTACGACCTGATTGTCGTCGGGGGCGGCCCGACGGGCCTGACATGCGCGCTGTACGCGGCGCGCGAGGGGCTGGACGTCCTCGTCATCGAGAAGAGCAGCCTGGGCGGTCAGGCGGGCATCACCGAGCGTCTCGACAACTTCCCCGGCTTCCCGGACGGCATCGGCGGGGCGGAGTTCGCCCAGCGCCTGGCCCAGCAGGCGCACCGCTTTGGTGTCGAGACGCTCCAGGCCCAGGAGGTCACGGGGCTGCGCGCCGAGGAGGAGTCGCGCTACGTGACGACGGGCGACGGGGCGGAGTACGGCGCGCGGGCCGTCCTCATCGCCACAGGCTCGACGTACAAGCGGCTCGGTGTGCGGGGCGAGGACGATTTCATCGGCGCAGGCGTCCACTTCTGCGCGACGTGCGACGGGCCGTTCTACAAGGACCAGCCGGTAGCCGTCATCGGCGGCGGCAACAGCGCGGGGGAGGAGAGCCTCTTCCTGACGCGCTTCGCCAGCCAGGTCACGATTCTCGTGCGCGGCCCGGCGATGAGCGCCAGCAAGGCGGTGATTGACAAGGTCGAGGAGAAGTCAAACATCGACGTCCGCTACAACACCGAGGTCGTCGCGCTGGAAGGGGACGGCAAGCTGGCGGGCGTGACCGTCCGCAACAAGCTCACCGGGCAGACGGAGACGCTCCACCCGGCGGGCGTGTTTGTCTTCATCGGTCTGTCGCCCAACAGCGCCTGGCTGCCGCCGGAGATTCAGCGCGACGCCCAGGGCTTTATCCAGACTAGCGCGACGCTGGCGACGAGTCTGCCCGGCGTGTTCGCGGCGGGCGACGTGCGGCTGGGCAGCACTAAGCAGGCCGCCAGCGCCGTCGGCGAGGGCGCGACCGCCGCCCTGATGATCCGCGAGTACCTGCGCAACATGTAGGCTCGTCAATCGTCAGCGTTCTCGGCGGCCTCTACGGTGAGATATGAGGCGCGGCGAGCAGCGAGAGAAGCAGACACCAGAAAAGTGGCGGCGAACGTGAAACGGAAGACGCGGGCGGACAGACTATTGGCTGTCCTGGCTCGCGTCTTCCGTTTGTGCGTCATGAGAGGAGTCAGCCTATGAACCCTTATCTCCGTCGCGCCCTCATCGGTGTTATTGCCGGTCTCATCGCCAGCGTCGTCCTGGCCGCGACGCTCGGCCACGTCGCCCTGGCCGTCGGGCTGGGCGCGCTTGTCGGCGCCGCCTACGCCCTGGCCTTTCGCCCCACGCCGCACGCGTATACCGACCGCCTCACGACGGGGGCTGCCCTCGGCATCCCGCTGTGGGGCCTGGTCGCGGTGATTGCTCTGCCCTTGCTGGCCGGTCAGCCACCGCAGTGGACGGCCGACGGCATGCGCGGGCTGTTCCCGGCCCTCGTCGGCTGGACGCTCTATGGCGGCCTGTTGGGCGTGCTGGCGCAGGCGTTGAGTGACCTGGGGAGCCGGATCTGGGGGCCGGAGGGCATCCCCGTTATAACCGCGCCTGAGGTCAAGACGCGCGTCGTCGTGCTGGGCGGCGGCTTCGCCGGCGTGACGACGGCCGAGCATCTGGAGCAGGAGTTCGGCCCGGACCCGACGGTGGCCCTGACCCTGGTCAGCGAGACCAACGCTCTACTGTTCACGCCCATGCTGGCCGAGGTCGCGGGCAGCAGCCTGGAACCCACCCACATCAGCAGCCCCCTCCGCACTAGCCTGCGCCGCACGGACGTCGTGCGCGGCAAGGTGGTGGCGGTGGACGTCGAGCGCCGCGTGGTGCGCCTCGCCCCCGAACTGGGGCTGGACGGGACGCTGCAACCGGCCCTCGAACTGCCCTATGACCACCTTGTCCTGGCGCTCGGCTCCGTCTCCAACACCCTAGGGCTGACGGGCGTGCAGCACAACTCGTTCGACTTCAAGAGCCTCCTCGACGCCATCCGCATCCGCAACCA